>JAQTLI010000099.1 GCA_028714995.1 Methylobacter sp.
GGCTCCGATGATCGCCAGATAGGTGACAGTTTGCCCAACAAAGCTTGCGGGCAGAAATTTCAACAGAACATCGGAGAACCAACCACCCCAAGCGAGATCGGATGTAGGGATCGAGGCGGCTGTATGTCTGAACGCGGAACGGATATCGATCATACCTTGCAGTATGCGCATCGCATCATCGATTGTCTTGGCACGAAAAAATACCCATGCGACGTTTACGAAAGCAAATGTCAGTAGCCACGCTAACACAGGAGGCAAGGGACGACGAAAACCTTTCCAGAAACGATGGATTGCGAGGGCGCAACCGTGCATTGCACCCCAGATCACGAACATCCAAGTCGCGCCATGCCAAAGCCCACCAAGTACGAAAGTGATGAGAAGATTTATGTAGGTGCGGTACGTTGAGCACCGGTTGCCACCTAGAGGTATATACAGATAATTGCGCAGAAAACTGCTGAGGGTAATGTGCCAGCGGCGCCAAAAATCTTGGATGTCGAGAGCCTTGTACGGCGAATTAAAATTTATCGGTAGCCAGATATTGAAAAGCAGCGACGCCCCAATCGCCATGTCGCAATACCCACTGAAATCGAAGTAGAGCTGAAAAGTGTAGGAGAGGCTTGTTGCCCATGCCGAGAAGAAAGCAAGTTGTTGCCCTCCATCAAATCCCGCGTCGGCCCAGACAGCAAAGCTGTCAGCAATAACAACCTTTTTGAACAGCCCAATAGCAAAGATATTCAGGCCCTTCAGGATATTGGAGTTTCGCCTTGTCAGTGTCCAGCGCGAGGTGAACTGCGGCATGATCTGGCGGTGATGGACAATCGGCCCGGCAATTAAATGCGGGAAAAACGTCACGAAAAGAGAATAATTCAATAAATCATATTCGGCTGTCTCTCCTCGGTAGCTGTCAACTAAATAAACGATCTGTGTGAAGGTAAAGAAACTGATTGCAAGTGGTAGGACAATGTGAGGGAGAGTATAGCTCGTCCCGAGAACTACATTGACGTTGTCAAGCAGGAAATCGGTGTATTTGTAGTATCCGAGGAGCAGCAAATTGGCCACGATGCCCGTAGCCAGGACAACCTTCCTGTTAACCTCCTGGTGAAGCTTTTGCATCTCCCGAAGCGACTGCTGATGCGCCTGTGCAAGACCTTTGCCGATGGCAAAATTCAAGAAAATGGATCCCATTATTAGGGACAAATACCTGACGTCCCAGTACGCATAGAAAAACAGGCTTGCCGCAACCAGCCAGATTTTTCCGGCGATGATCAATCGCCTGTGATTTAGCCAAAAATAGACAAAAAACGAGATTGGAAGGAAGGCCAAAATAAATTGCCATGAGCTAAAAAGCATATCTGGTATAAGTCTCTAGAAATAGCTGGGTCTGGATAATCAACGCACGCGCAAGCAAGAGACCGATGGCAAATTAGCAGTGCAACTTTCCTTCTGCACTTATCTCTTAAGTAACCAACCAATATACCTTAGCAAGACTTGAAAGTCATCTTCATAAATAATCGGCATTTTATAGACTGTTCGCAGCGGCAGGCTGTTAGGGCCGATGTTGACTTGTCGATCGGTTAGCGTTTCCGAATGGCCGCTTAACGCTAACTAATTGACGGATGGCAATCCGAATTTCGGATAATCCGCTATAACTGTAACGCTTGCCATAGGTTGCAAAGAAGCGTCATCCGGCTGTGCAACACGGCAAGAGCAAGTAGTTTCCTGCAGCCTCATGCAAACCAAAAGCATTCTTGCTAACTAACCCAAGGCTAAAGTGCAAATCGATCAAGTCTTATTCCGGTATCTCCACAATATCGATTTTCTGTTCGCCTCCATAACCATCATAAGCCGATCAACACTTTCATCAGCGATTTCCGGCAATCTGGAATTGTCTTGCACAAAGGTTGGCCAATTGTTGGTCAATTTAACTTCACTCCAGAGGGGAAGGGCGGTTAAAAGGAAATATGACAAATTAAAGACAGGTTTATCCACAGATTTTGTGGACAACTAAGAAGGACTTTCTTAAAGAAATAATCCCGGTGCCGGTTCCTCAGCCGCATCAAAGACAATGGTGATATTTAGCCATGGTCCCGTTACTGTTGAACGCCGCTCATTCCCATGGATGGGTCGATCGACTTTCTGTTCAGCGTGCCGGCGAACTGCTTCGGCTATGATTAATCCTTCAGAATTACAGTTGACCCATGATAATCAGGTCACTGAATTTAAAAATGAAGGAAACAATAGTACTAACGGTGGTTGCATAGGCTGACATCGTATGTATTAAATAGCAAGAATGGAGGTAAGTAATGTTTTCGTTTTCTGTAAGGATGCATTTAACTTTGCGCTCCACCCGGACGCGGCGTTAAGCTATATACGCTGAGCTTGATCATTGAGCGTAATAAAAGATGTGCAATAAGTTAACGATTGCAAATCAAACTCTCATCTCTGAAGACAGCAGATTGTGTCATCGTGAGCTTACCAAATGAATTTCCAGGGCGAAAATGGAGAACCTCTATGTCTGTGCTGAAAACTTATGCTGTGTGGGACGCCGGCACCCGTTGGCTTCACTGGATCAATGCGCTCTGTGTAGTCGCTTTGATGGTTGTCGGATTTCTAATTCTCAACGCCGGCGCACTCAATGTGCCCAATACGGGCAAAGTGACCATTAAAACGATCCACGTATGGATCGGCTACCTCTTAGTGCTGAATCTGCTCTGCCGTATCGTATGGGCTTTCTTTGGTAATCGATATGCCAGGTGGCGTTCGATCCTTCCCGGCGGCAGGGGATATTTTCAAGCGCTGCGCAGCTATGTCGCGGCTTTCAGAGCCGGCCATCCCGAACAGTATGTAGGTCACAACCCGGCGGGGCGCCTGGGGATAGCCGCGATGTTTCTACTCATCACTATTCAAGCGATTACCGGCCTGCTGCTGGCGGGAACTGACCTGTTCTATCCACCAATCGGGCATTGGATCGCGCAGTGGGTGGCAGCGCCTGATGTTGCTCCTGGAGTGCTAATACCCTATGCACCCGAGATGTACGATGCGGCAGCCTATGAAAGCATGCGTGCTTTCCGCAAACCCATTGCATTAGTGCACCTATACAACTTTTATGTACTGGTTGTCATCGTCATTTTGCACGTTGCGGCGGTAATCGTCACAGAGTTAAAGGAAGGTGGCAGTATCATTTCTGCAATGTTCACGGGACGAAAGATCATCAGCGGGCGTCCGGTGGATGAAGAAAGTAGCAGCCATGACTGAGTGCGAAGCACAGCAAAGCGCTCAATTGGATGCAACAGTTGAATGGTAATCAAATATTTCTGGATAAAATTAAAGCGTCACTGTCTTTCTTGACTTATGTGTATGGACTTGAGACGCTGAAATTATTCAATATAAATAAGTTAGAAAGATCATCAGATTTAAGGAGATACCATGCTAACACGACGTCGCTTTCTAGGTTATGGCGGTGCAGGAATACTGGCCATTACCGCTGGTTGTAGGCCTGAAAATTTCAATTGGTTGCCAAATCAGGAAGAGGTATCTTCAAATAAAAATCTGTCACTGGCAGACAAGGCAAAGCTCACGAAGCAGAAGAATTTTCTTTTAGGATATCCAATCAATATGAATACCCCGCCCGAGGATTTTTTTGTCTGGCGGCAACAACTACTCGATGCGGGAATCAATACTTTTGCCTACAATAATGTGGGAAACCCGTTCAAAGATAGTTCTATCCCATTCAATACCCACGATTTTGAACGCGAACTCATCTTCAGATTTGGCAAGTTATATGCGTTTCCTCCAAACGATACATGGGGCTTTCTTTCAAATAGCGGTACTGACAGTAATATGCATGGCATGTACATGGGGCGGACCATTTTAAAAGGCCGTACGGGAGTGTTGCCGAAAGCTTATTTCACCAAAGAAGCACATTATTCGATACAGATTTTACGGGATTTGCTGGGGCTTGAAACAGTTTTTGTGGAAACACTACCGGATGGCGGCATGGATCCCAATGACCTAAGGCAGAAGCTAGCCGCCAACCTTTCTCATCCGGCATTAGTTATAGCGACGATCGGGACCACCTTCAAAGGCGCTATTGATCAGGTTGATCGTATCCAGGAAGCATTAAAAGGCTATTCAAGTTATCTGCATTTGGATGCCGCTTTATTTGGCGGCTACCTGCCATTTACCTCCCATGCCAGGGAAGTGTCATATCAATCCATAAGCAACCCGACTGCAACGCGCTATGATTCCATAGCCGTTTCCTGTCATAAATTTTTCGGTTTTCCATCGCCTGCCGGTATATTCATTACCACAAAAAGTCATTTTGATGAGTTTAATGAACTTTTTAGTCAAATACATAATCCTGAATATATCCATCATGTGCCGGGAACGATAACCTGCTCCAGAGATGCCGTAAAACCGGCGGAATTCTATTTTTTTTCAACACCATCGTCCATGGCCAAACTATCTGAAGACACGCAGTCTATGTTGCAAAACACGGTTTATCTGATGGAACAAATGCAAGTCCACTTTCCCCATTTGCAACCCACACGTGCTAACGATCTATCTAATACCATTTTTTTTAGAAAGCCCAGTGACCGGATTGTGAAGAAATATTCGCTAGCAACCATGCATTTGGAGATAAATCATGAAAAACAGGATTATGCACATGTTGTGGTCATGCCGCATGCAAACCGTAAAGTATTAACAGAATTTCTGACCGATCTGGATAAAGATTCGGTTACCAGATTATGACGGATTAAAAAATAGAATTGTTAGGACCGATTATTTTGAAATTTGACCATTTAAAACAAATGGCTGATCCTTATTTTATTATTTAGAGTCTGCCAAGCTGAGGAATAGGTGGGGCAGGGATGTGCTTGGGCGATAAGATAACCCTTGCTCATAAAAGCACTTCTCTGACACTCTTTGCACTAGAAAATCAACTATAACGAATCCAAAAACGAAGAATAAAAAGGTGATTGATTTTATTATCGTTTCGACGCTCCAGCGTCGTTTTTCCATAAATTCAAGGAATGAGGCTTGGAATAGACGTGAGGTATTATGTCGGGTTATGACACGAGGAATACCGGATAAAGGCGGAAGACTCAGCGATTTACATGTCCAATTCGGCCTACGCCATCGATGAATTATCTGCAGAATCAATTGCTTATTCACCAGGAAACGGGGCAAGGATTTGTCCTTGCCCCGTCGACTTGACTATCAGCTAACTCCGGACTGGCTGAGCATCATCGTTACGGCAGAACCTTGCATGACAAGGCATGCGCAATCAGCCAAATGCCGTCGCCGTTTGTGTCGGACACCGAGAAGGTGGCCGTGTGACTATGGACTTCCGGATTGAAATATTGGGTATATCCATACTGACCCGGTGCGGTTGTTGTCAGCTTGTAGTCACCCGCATAGATGTGCAATTCTTTCATTACATCACTAGGTAGGTTGTATGTCACCGTCACTTCCGAACCGGTCCAGTTTACCGTCAGAGTCCCGACCAATTCGCCGTTGGAAGTATTGTTCAAACCAGCACCTTTCCAAATCTGGTAAGTCGTTTCGCCTGTGCTCGCCAGATTAATGGCCCAGCCCCACCGATTTTTGATCAGACTGAGCGACGGAAGTTTCTCCGGGTTGCTCTTCGGATCAGTGGTAAATACATAGCCTCCCTTGGCGAATGCTGTTTTGCACTCACCCACTTGCGGCGGAATATCACAGCATAGGTTGTATTCACTATAGAACCACCAACGCGGCCCGGTTCCGGGTTTGTCGCCACCCCATGCAGTCTCGTGACTGGTATTCCCTTGTCCGTCGTCTATGTTAACTTCGGCGTGGGTTGCCACATAAAGTTTTAGTGGACATGCCAGCGTAATATCCGAGATGCTCAGCGAACTCAACGGAACTATGACCGTGTAGGAAGTTAATCCAGTTGCATCCGGTTTGTACGGAAACTGGCCGGGGACAGGAATACCTTGCTTATTTTTGGGTATAAGCGCCAGGTCTGTACCCGCCCACAGATGCAGGGTTCCAAACGTGGCCCCCGGGTAGTCCAGATCGTATTTCACATAAAGATTTTCGGCGTCATTAGAGACGGTAACTGAACCCACATCCATGTTTTG
The DNA here is from genome assembly GCA_028714995.1 of Methylobacter sp. Taxonomy (GTDB): domain Bacteria; phylum Pseudomonadota; class Gammaproteobacteria; order Methylococcales; family Methylomonadaceae; genus Methylobacter_A. The sequence goes on from JAQTLI010000099.1 coordinate 6,126, forward strand.
GCCAGCAGTGAGATTCCAGGTCGTGGTCCCGCATGCCGTCTCGATAGACGCCAATGCTGATCTCCCGGTCAGGAGCACCCCAGCCAGTGCGATGAATCGAATTAGTCTTAAAAAAGTCATATGTATAACCTATGTTCAATGAATCTATTAACGTATCAGGCTTTTATGCCTGATCCAGTTTCAACCAGAAGCCTTCAATCGTCTTCTTCAAATTCACATAAACACTCTGATTCATGTGAACACTCTGGGTTGGTTGATTTGCTGTCTTATTCGCTAGCAATCCCAGTTGCTAATATTGCACTCACAAATCGTGCCAATCGTGATAATTAGTAAAAAACACGCGTATTATCAAGGTGTTATTGTTATTTTTTATAAAGTGATTCGAGCGGTGCGAGCAGCGTGATGAGACACATTTGCGACTCAATACTGTCTCACAGCTGTCTCATAGGACAATTGTGAGACAGTCTTCAGGTAAAACCGAAGATTATAGGATTTTGCGTCCTGGGAAGGGAGCGGATGCAGGCTTGAAAAAGGGGCCGGCATGGCCGGCAGCTGGATTATCGATCCTGAGAAATGTTCAGTTCAGCCAAGCGCCTATAGAAAGTGGCCCGGCTGATACCGAGCAGCTTGGCGGCTTGTTGGCGGTTGCCGCCGGTTTTTTTCAGGGCGGCCAGAATGCAGCCCCGCTCGTCACCCACGGCGGTCATAGGTTCGATAACGGCGGACACAGCGCCCCGGCTGAGTTCGGGAGGCAGGTCCTGGGGATTGATGCACTCATCTTTGCAATGGATGACGGCGTAGTCCACGCAGGCTTTCAGTTCGCGCACATTGCCCGGCCAGTCGTAATTCAGCAGGCATTGCATGGCTTCGGTGCCGAACCGTGGCTGAGTCCGGCTGGAAAAGTGATGGCTCTGGCTGAGGAATGATTCAACCAGAAGCGGAATGTCAGTTTTGCGTTCCCGAAGGGCTGGCACATAAAGCCGTGCCACTCGAAGCCGATAGAGCAGGTCCTCGCGGAAGCGGCCTTCACGGGCCTCGTTGGCCAGATCCTTGTGCGTGGCTACCAGGATCCGTACATCCACCTTGCGTGTCCGGGTTTCTCCAAGACGGGTTATTTCTTTTTCCTGCAGCACGCGCAGCAGGCTGGCCTGCATGCTCAGGGGCAGGTCGCCGATCTCGTCCAGAAACAGGGTGCCTCCGTGAGCGGCCTCGAAAAACCCCTCCTGATCCTTGACGGCGCCCGTAAATGCCCCTTTGCGGTGGCCGAAGAGCTGGCTGGTCAGCAGCGACTCGCTAAGGCCGGCAGAGTTGACGGCGATGAAAGGCCCGTCCTTGCGCGGACTGGCCGCATGGATGCTGTGGGCGACCAGTTCCTTGCCGACCCCGGTTTCGCCATCGATCAGCACCGTCCAGTCACCGCGCGCCACATCATCGATGAGCCGGTAAAGCTCCCGCATAGGCTCGCAGTTGCCGAGCATCCGGCCGTAGCGGCTCTCTTCGATGGTTTGCCGCAGTTGATGGATTTCGGTGACGTCGTAGAGCAGCAGAATATGGCGGTCGGGGACCTGGGGATCGTCGCGCACATCGCATTCCACCCAGTATGCTGTCTGATCCGCTCCCTGCCAATGCAGGGTGATGCGATGGCGTTCGGCGGGCGGTAGGTCCAGCAACTGCTGCAATTGTAATTTTGACTGTATCCCGAAAGGCAACACCTGATCCCAGGGCTGGCCCATGGCGGTGTTGCGATCGATGCCGGCAAAGTGCTCACAGGATTCGCTGACAAATTCCACGCGATGATCGGCGTCCAGCATCAGGGTGCCCACCCGGAATTGATTGAGGAGAACCAATAGATTTTCCTGGCTTTTCTTGAGTTCGGCCAGGGTATGCTCGGCTAGCGCCTCGGCTGCCTTGCGCTCGGAAATGTCGCGCACGATACCCTTAAACACGCTGCCCCGTGGGAGTTTTATCTCGGTCACAGCGAGGTCGACGGGGAATACGGTTCCGTCCTTCCGGAGCGCGGACATTTCCCGGACGGTCCCGAGCATTTTAGCTCGGCCGATTTTCAGGTAGTTCTCAAAATAGCGGTCATGCTTGCTGTGGTACGGCTCAGGCATCAGCAACTTTACGTTATGGCCCAGCAGTTCTTCCGGGCTGTAGCCGAACATATGCTC
>JAQTLI010000100.1 GCA_028714995.1 Methylobacter sp.
TCTTGAATCTACGAACTTGGATCAAGCGTTTGACAAGGAAAACCATCTGCTTTTCCAAGTCGGCTTTGATCCATGATACGGTCATTGGACTGCTTATCAATAAGGTAGAGTTTGGCGTCGATATTCATGCCAAGTTACAGGTTTGACCCACTACCCAGGAAATACTCAAGCTCAAGGGCGAAACCACTAAACCAAAATAAAACCCAGCAAGATGGATAAGGATTCTGTAGAGGATGGCGATGGCGATAACAGCGACTCTTCAAAAAAGAAAAAAGGGCCTAAACGCAGTAAAACTGAGTATCTTAGGATAGATGCTACGGTCGACACCCAACCCGACAAAATACCGAAAGGTTCAACCTTTAAGGGTTATCGGGAAGTCGTCATTCAGGACATCGTGTTTAAAACTTTCAACACCTGCTATCGCCTGGCGCAATACCAAACACCGGATGGCAGCCACGTCTCAGGACAACTCCCCCGACGGACTTAACGGCTGCCACTTTGGCAACAACCTGATCAGTTTTCTCCTCTATCAATACCATCACCAACATGTCACTCAACCGTTGTTGTTGAAACAACTGCAGGATCTGGGAGTTGATATCTCCAGCGGTCGGTTAAGCCAGTTTATCACCGACGGCTTGGATGTGTTTCATGACGAAAAGGACCAGTTGTTGCGAACAGGATTGTCGGTATCCCAGTATATACATACCGATGACACTGGTGCGCGTCATAATGGTAAAAACGGCTATTGCACGCATATTGGCAATGAACTGTTTGCCTGGTTTAGCAGTACGGAAAGCAAAAGCCGCATCAACTTCTTAAGCTGTTTAGGCCAAGGCAGCAGCCAGCTTTATGTGTTGAATGAAGGTGCATTGGCATACATGGAGCAACAAAAACTGCCACGCATACTGTTAGCCCGTCTTGAAGATATAACGGTGCGCATCGAAACAGTGTCTGCTTTGGAAATATGGCTGGATCAACACGAAATCAAAGCCAAACGGCACCGGAGAATCATCTCCGAAGGCGCTTTAATGGGAGGTTTGTTAGCCCAAGGCATTCCCGTTAACCTCAGTATTGTCAGCGATGATGCCGGACAGTTTAATGTCTTTGATCATGTGTTTTGCTGGATTCATGCCGAACGCATCATCAATCGCCTCATTCCTTTAAATGACGAGCATGTTAAAGCCGTTGACGACGTGCGCGATCAACTCTGGCGGCTTTACCGTAACCTGAAAAGCTATAAACTTGATCCAACGGCAATCCAAGCCGAAAACATCAAATTCCGTTTTCAAGCGATGTGTAGTACCAAAACGGCCTATGCAACACTCAATCTGGCCTTGAAGCGGATGGGGAATAATCGACACGAACTGCTTCGGGTTCTCGACAAACCTTATCTGCCGCTCCACAACAACTTAAGTGAGCGGGATATTCGAGATTACGTCAAAAAACGAAAAATAAGCGGCAGCACACGTAGTGAGGTGGGGCGAAAGTGTCGAGATACTTTGCCAGTTTAAAGAAGACCTGTTTAAAGCATGGGCTTTCATTTTGGCATTATCTTAAGGATAGATTACTAGGCGAAAGTTACATTCCATCGCCATCCAATTTGATTCGGGCTGCAGCTACCTGTGGGTAATGAGAAGTTACTAATCCTGATAAGACCGAAGCAAAAAAGATCTAATTAGAAAGATTCTTCGGCTAACTCAGATTTTCTCAATTGTAAGGCGCATACTGTCTAAAACTCATCCAGGAGAAAACGTCGTGGCTATGAATCGTATTCAATTTCAACCGGGTTTATCATTGCCTGCATTTCTTGTACAGTTCGGCACCGAGGCACAATGCAAGGCCGCGTTGGAAGCGTCACATTGGCCCCAAGGCTTACGTTGCCCAGAATGCGGTAATGCGGATCACTACGTGCTAAAGACAGGGAAGCACAAAACATTCCAATGTAAGTCCTGCCGATTACAAACCTCCTTGATTTCAGGTACCTTATTTCAAAGTACCCACTTGGCGCTAAGCATTTGGTTTTTGGCCATTTACCTGATCAGCCAAGCCAAGACCGGCTTGTCGACCTTAGAACTGAGGCGACAACTCGGCGTCAGCTATCCCACGGCGTGGTTGATCCAGCAGAAGCTCATGCAGGCGATGGTCGAACGCGATGCACAGTACACGCTTTGTGGCGACATCCAGGTGGATGATGCTTATCTTGGCGGTGAATTGGCGGGAGGCAAAGCCGGTCGGGGCTCCGAGAACAAGGTACCTTTTGTGGCGGCTATCTCACTCAGCGTCGAAGGACGCCCACTGTATTTAAAAATGGCGCCGGTACCCGGTTTTACCCACAAAGCCATTGTCGACTGGGCTAAAGAAGACCTCAGGGCTGGTTGTGTCGTTACTTCCGATGGATTGGCCTGTTTTACCGGGGTCATCGATGCGGGTTGTCAACACCGGGCTATCATCGCCGGTGGCCGAAAACCCAGAGACATGCCGGAATTTAGCTGGATTAACACAGTATTGGGTAACCTTAAAATGAGTCTGGGGGGTGCATATCATGCATTTGATTTCGCTAAATACGGCACTCGCTACCTTGGGGCGTTTGTATATCGCTTCAACCGACGCTTCCATCTTGAAACGATCTCGTTGCGACTTCTGTTTGCTGCTGCCACCTGCGGCTCACGTTCTACATCTTGGCTTCGACAAGCTGAAGAATCTTTCTAATTAGGAAAAAAGATGATACCAAAGAGGGGATTATTCAAAACAAAAAGCAGTGTAAGTTTTAACCGTCAAGGCGACAACTACATTGACAATTTCCGAAAGCCTTGATAAGTTTTTTAATTGATCGGATAAAATTGGCATTATTAGCCGCCTCAAGATGCTGTTTCTCCATCGTTCTTTGTTTAATTAACTGATCTCGTCGTTTCATTAAGACTTCCAACTGATGGGCTTCAGTGCTGCGTTGTTCTAACTGCTTAGGCTGCGCCATTTCTGCATAGAGACGAATGACTTGAGCATCAATACGGTCATTTTTGGCGTGCTGACCTATCGCTTTCGCATAATCTCTGACCCGTTTAGCATTGACTATACAGACTGCAATACCTCGTGCTAATAGAAAGTTGGATATTGGCTTTTCATAGCCTCCGGTTGTTTCCATGACAAAGCAAACCTGAGTGGCATCAGCAATTAGTTTTAACAGCTGTTTGAAACTGTCTTTTTGATTATCAATCGTTATGATGTGTTTATCATCAAAGGCTATATCTAACTTAAGCTTAGCGACATCAACACCAATCATCTTGAATTTGATAGCATTATTTACCATGAGTAATCACCTTGAGTTTACATTCTCATTCTTGTATATACGGAATCACCGAGGTGTTCCAGACAACTGTTCGAGATAATCATAAAGTGTGGTGAGGCGACCCTCGCTCCTAAACGGTTTTATTATGAACCAAGGCTGTATCGGTCTACCTCACCTTTTTTATCAGAACTCCCATTCTGATAAAAACTGGTTTAGTTGCTTCTTTTGAATCATACAAGTCTCTCGGATTAAAAGAGCAAACCAACACGTCTAATCAAATTTAAAACTCAAAAAAGTTGGTTGTTACAATATTTAATGTTCCCGGTTTTGTTTTATGATTCAACCGAGGCCTATTTTTCTCGCTATTACCCTTAAACCATGCATTTTTTCAAATTCCATCACTTTGGACGGATTCCAGGCTTCGAAGATGAAATTATCTAAATCACAGGACGTGTTTAATGAGTCCGAACACGGTTTCGACGATTTATTTGCGATTGCTGTAAAGTGCTGTCCTGACGGTTATCTAACACGCTGGATAGCGAGTTCTGTGTGAACAGTTTGGAGCAAGCACTACAAAACTATGGAACACATGAGATATTCAACACCGATCAGGATCAGCCAGTTCACCAGTGAAGCTTTTACTGGCATGCTCAAGGCACACGGCATTACCATTTGTATGGAGAGTCGTGGTCGGACACTGGATAACATCTTTGTGGAACGGCTCTGGTGTAGCGTTAAATACGAAGACGTCTATCTGAAAAGTTACGCCACTCTGCGTGATTTACTACTTGGATTGACGGAATACTTTGTTTTTTTACCACTGATAGTGCCGCTATTTTTGCGAAAGCTTGTTTTGGGCATCCCAGCCCAAGCAAGCGGCAAAAATCACGCGGCAGCCAATGCCTCCGGCGGCCCCAGACGTCCTGCTTCCCTCGTTTTATACCCAACAAGGGGTATAAAACTTGGTACGCAATGACTCGACGCGATGTCGGAAAGCCTGCATTTTCACTACGCAAAAAGACGCTTCGTGAAAACGCATGCACTATCGCTTCTGGGGACTAAAAATCTTCGCTACGCGGTGCTCCGCTTCCAAGATTTTCAGCGACGGAAAGAATGCATCAATCGCTGGGATACAATACACCGGACGAGGCGTACCGAACAGCAAGCGGCGGCGGGGGCAAGGATTGTGGATAAATACAGTGAGACAAAAAAATCAATCAGGAATAAAAGTAATAATGGGGCAGCCGTTCAGCTGTATGTGAAATATTACCTTCTTAAACTCGATGGATTATTGTCTGGACAAAGGGGGGCCACTATAGTTTTCGAGCAACAAAAAGCGTTGAATTGTATTTAGTCTGAATAGGCTGTCTTTGCAGATGGGTGGTAAAAATGTGGATTGGAAAAAGTTGATTCGCTCCTGATCACGCCCTTTACCTGCATCCATGCAGGTGACGAAAAATCAGGTTTTATTTTTAACCTCCAATCGTTTTAGTAGGCGATGAAAATTACCCCGCTCCAGCCCCAGTACTCGCGCCGTAGCGGCCATATTGCCCTGTTGCGCTGCAAGTTGCTGCCGGATGAGTCGGCGCTGAAATTCGTCAACTTCATTTTTAAAATCTATCGGTGTGGATGTAGGCGGCGCAGAATCGGTTCCAGTCTTGTTGGATGGATAAGTCAGTGCCTCCGGCTGTTCCGGCACTATATCCAGATAGGCTTGGGAAATGGTTATAAAATCTGCCTGGCGATTTTCCTGAGTCGCTGATTTTAGTGCCGCCCGACTGAGTAAATGCTCCAGTTCACGAATGTTGCCCGGCCAGTGGTAATCCAATAGGGCTTTCTTGGCACCCTGATCCAGACGCAACTTTTTAATGCCTAGACGCTGCTGGTTTTTTTCCAGAAAAGCGCCTGCCAGCAGCAAAATGTCTTTGCCGCGCTCACGCAATGCCGGAATGTGCATCGGATAAACGGCCAGACGGTGGTAAAGATCCGGGCGAAACTGGCCCGCCGCGACTTCCTGTTGCAGATTGCGGTTGGTTGCGGCAATGATCCGCACATTAACCTTGATTTGCTTGTCGCTGCCGACGCGCTGTATCTCGCCGTTCTGCAAGGTACGCAATAGCTTGGCCTGAAGCGAAAGCGGCAGTTCGCCGATTTCATCCAGAAAAATCGTGCCTCCGTCAGCCAGCTCAAACTTGCCGGTTCGATCGTTAACGGCACCGGAAAACGCACCTTTGACATGGCCGAATAATTCGCTCTCGGCAATGCTCTCAGGCAATGCCGCGCAATTGACATAGACCATGACTTGATCGGCGCGAGTCGATTCCAGGTGAATGCGCCGGGCAACCAGTTCTTTACCCACCCCCGTTTCGCCCAAAATTAAAACGGCCAGTTCCGAGGGTGCAACGATGGCAATTTCGTTGCGTAATTTCCGCATGCATTCGCTGTCGCCGATCATGTCATGATCGGTATTTTCCTTGAATAAAGTTTGGGTCACATAACGCACCCGCTGTTCCAAGGAGGTAATCAGCCCCGCAGCCTTGACCGTCGCGGCAGTCAGGCTGATAAAGGTGTTGAGCTGCATCGGGTCGATATTGTCAAAAGTGCCGGGGGCTAGCGCGTCCAGCGTTAAAACGCCCCAGGGTTCCCCATCAATAAATAGCGTAACTCCCATGCAATCGTGCACCAGCAGCTGATCGTTATCGGTTTCAATGAGTCCATCGTAGGGATCGGGCAGGTCTGAGTCGGCGGCAAAGTGTACTGATTGTTCGGAGGCCAAAATCTGCGCCAACCGCGGATGTTCACTGATGACAAAACGCCGCCCCAAGGTATCTTCCGATAAGCCGTTAACTGCAAGTGGTATCAGGTAAGGGGCTTCAAACTTGAGCAACGCGGACGCATCGCAAGGGAAAATTCGGCACAAATGCGCCAACAGGCGCTGGTAGCGTTGTTCTGCCGATATGTTTGTGGACAGGTCGGCAACAATGGAAATCAGCGAGCTGGAGAATAAGTTTGTAGTCATAGTGATAACGATGTTGTCAATTAGACGACTTTAAGATGATGTCAATAATACAACGATACTCTGGCTAAACCAGAAAACACAAGGTTTTTTTGCTTGGCACGGTAAGTGCTCTTACCTGTGTATTGGGAAAAGTTCCAATGAACCTGAAAAAATGTGTCCGAACTTATTAATGTTATTCAATCTTGAGGAGAGTACCAGATGTTTTGTTACCAATGCGAACAAACCGACCGCTCCAATGCCGTCAGCGGTTGCGCCACAGCTAAAGGCATGTGCGGCAAAGATGCCACGACTTCCGATTTGCAGGATTTGCTGATTCACGGCGTCAAGGGCATCGCCCAGTACGCCAAACGCGCCCGCGCCCTGAATGCGCCGGATAATGCGGCCGGCGAGTTCATGCTGTATGCGATGTTCACCACCCTGACCAACGTGAACTTCAACGCGACCCGCTTCGTTACGCTGATACAGCAAGCAGCGGAGATACGAGATCGAGTCAAGGCAAGCTACACTCAAACGGCGCTTTCATCAGGCAAAATGCCTGAAGAACTGACTGGTCCCGCAGCCTGGCAGCCCGCCGCCGACATGGACGGGATGCTCAAACAGGCCGCCGATGTGGGCATCAACGCCGGACTCGACCAAGTCGGTGCTGACATCATAGGACTGCGCTCGTTGGTGCTTTACGGCCTCAAAGGCGTTTGCGCCTACGCTCACCACGCCTATGTACTGGGCAAGGAAAGCGATACTGTTTACGCCGGAATCGAAAATGCACTGGATTTTCTCAGCAATGATCCCACCGACGTCGAAGCGTTGCTGGGTCAGTCCATGGCGCTGGGCACTTTAAACCTTACGGTGATGGAATTATTGGATGAGGCAAACACCGGCACGTTTGGTGCACAGCAGCCGACCCAAGTACGCGTCACCCCAATCAAGGGTAAGGCCATACTGGTGTCCGGTCATGACCTGGGCGATCTGGCTGCTTTGCTGGAGCAAACCAAGGATACCGGCATCAATATCTACACGCACGGCGAGATGCTGCCCGCTCACGCTTACCCAAAACTCAAGGCTTATCCACATCTGGTCAGCAACTACGGCGGCGCCTGGCAGGATCAACAAAAAGAGTTTACAGAGTTTCCCGGTGCCATTTTGATGACGTCCAACTGCATCATTGAGCCGCAACCTCAATACCGGCAGCGCATATTTACCGCAGGCCCGGTAGGCTGGCCCGGTGTGCGCCACATCAGCGACAAGAATTTTGCACCGTTAATCCAGGCAGCCCAAGCATTGCCGGGGTTTAAAGATGACTTCAGCGAAAAGTCCATCACCGTCGGTTTCGGCCGCGATGCGGTACTGGGCGTGGCCGACAAGGTGATTGATGCGGTCAAGTCCGGAGCCATTAGCCACTTCTTCCTGGTCGGCGGCTGTGATGGTGCTTCGCAGGGTCGCAATTACTACACCGAGTTCGCCGAACAGGCGCCGGAGGACACCGTGGTAATGACCCTGGGCTGCGCCAAATACCGTTTTAATCAGCATGATTTCGGCGACATCGGCGGCATCCCTCGCCTGCTGGATTTAGGCCAATGTAACGACAGCTACTCGGCGATCAAAATTGCCACCGCGCTGGCCGGTGCTTTTGAATGCGAAGTGAACGATCTGCCTTTGTCTCTGGTCGTGTCCTGGTTTGAGCAAAAAGCCGCCGCCGTGCTGCTGACCCTACTGGCGCTGGGTATCCGCAATATTCGCCTCGGCCCCACGCTGCCTGCTTTCCTGACGCCTAATCTGGTGCAGGTGCTGGTAGACAAATTTGGGCTACAACCCATTACCACCGCGCAGGCTGACATCGAAGCCTCGTTGGCGCGCAAAGCGGCTTGATCCCCCTTGGCTGCCGGGAACGTATAAGTTATTCCGGCAGCATTTTTTATTTGGAGCCCAAACAAAACATGAAAACTCATGCCAT
>JAQTLI010000101.1 GCA_028714995.1 Methylobacter sp.
GTCCCGATGTAACCCATTTTCAAGCCGATTTGATTACGCGGAGATTATTATGATAGAACAGCAATCTCTTTGCCCCGTTTGTCACAGTGGCCACAAACAACAAACAACCCGGCACAACGCTGTTTACCGTTGAATTGGGTTTTGATATCGTTGTCGTGCGCGATATACCTGCCTAAGTCTGCGATTTGTGTGGAACCGATTGGCTGGAAGATGGCGTTGCTGAAAAATTGGAGTTGATTGTCAGGCAAGCTTGCCGGAAACATCCGGTGGTGGAAGCAGCAGGAAATTCAAGCGTTGGCTTCATAGGGCTAGGTAGGCGGATTTACTGTTAAGCAATCCGCCTACAAGGAAGACTTAAACTCTCAGCAACGCCTTGGCCATTCTTTCAGAAAGTTGTTCCTCGACAAATTGAGGTTCGTTGGGTGGATAAAGTTCCACTTCATCCAATTCAAAGTTATATTCTTTGCCCAATGAGATCAGTTCCCTGATTTTTTGAACAGCTAACAGTTTTTCCTTTAATTCAGGATCTGTTTTTGCCTGTTCAGAGAATGCTTTTATTTGTGCAATTGACATGGTTTTTACTCCTATTGTTGATAATGACTGCAATGCAGTTGATGAAAAATTCAGTGTTTTCGCTACACGCTATAAGGCGTGTTAATCCAGTCTTTAAGTACCGCGATATCACGTTCGGGTAAATAAGAAAAATCTCCGCTAATGTCTTTAAAAACGGCTACACCGCAGTGCGGGGAAACCAGCTTGCCTTTAACCATATAAAAGAACCAGGCAAAGGGATAACCGGCTTGGCGGTCGAAACGGGTTAACAGGTTTTGCAGTGCGATACCTTTTTTACCGTTGATATCTTCCATTTGCGGCACATGTTTTTGCTGGGTATTGATAATTTCAACGTTAATTATTTGTTCGCCGAAGCGTCCTGTATGCCTGAAAGGGCGAACAATCCAGTCGTCGGAAAGTACAGCTTTTTGCTGGGCACTGCTTCGGTTCCAGTCATCCATAAAACGTTGTACAGGATGTTCATCGACATGATATTTATTGATTTCGCGCATGAAAACCGACACGTCAGTTTTACGTCGGTAAGAATAGCGCGACGTTCCGATGCAGAATGTTTCTATGCATTCCGGGTTCAGTGGGTCAATAAATTCCTCTAAATCTTCCGGCGGATTGTATTCACTGACAAGCAACCGATCCGATGTCTCATGGGTTTTATCAATGTCGATTTGTACGAATTGTTCTGCTTTGCTGCCCGTTTGAACAACAAAATACAGGGTATTGCCGGTTTGCCGCGTGGCGATCAGCTTTTGTTCTTGTGCATGCTCAATCAGGGTTTGTAGATTCTTGCCGCATTCGATATAGGTTCTTTCCGTCCATTCAACCAAATTATTGGCGATACGGTTGCCAGCCATATTAACAATGCCGCCCAGGCGATACCATTCGTCACCTGTTTTGGCTAATCGAATCGGATAGCCGGAGTTGAGCGATTGAAGTTTGGAAAGTAGTAACTCATCGTCGTGGTCGGGCAAGGTATGCTTACAGATTTCTGCAAGCTGTTGCCCATCCAGTTGAAAGTGTTGATCAGCCATACATTGTTTCTCTATTTCTCGTTCCCATGTGATGCATGGGCAAGGCTTGTTAATCGTTCCTGCACCGCCGCCCTGACATCAGGCTCGGGATCATCAAGAAGACCGGCCAATGCCTTAGGCTCAACGCGCTTAACAGCGGTATAGCGAACTACCCAATCAGGGTCATTTAACAACGTAACAGCATCCTCAGGACTCATGCGTTCAGCGATGATGCGTCTGACTTCAGGTGCATCGTCATGAGCCATTAACCCCAGACTGACTTCGGGCAAGCGTTCGGCAACCATTTTCCTGACTTGCAAATCTTTATCACGGATAAAACGAAACAGGCGTCCTTTCGGCAGCCTTTTGGCTATCGTTAATCTGACGATATAGTCTTTATCGCCAGCCATCTTTTCCAGATCTTCGGGTGCAATGCGATCCGCTACGGTCATGCGCACTTCCCGGTCAGGATCATCAATCAGTTGGTTTAGCTGAGTTTGGGGCAGGCGATAAGCGACTGCACGCCTAACCACTTCATCTTCATCATAAATCAGCTTAGCGAGTGCTTTTTGAGGTGCGTAACGGACGGCAATGGCGCGTCTTTCCCAAAAGACATCGCTTAGGTACTGCTCGGCATAAGCTGGGTTAACGCGAAAAAAGCGGTCGATCTGTCGGCCGCTTTCAACGAATACACAGGTATCACCGGGCATGCAGCGGCCCATCAGCAGCGTTTTGCCGCGAAAGGGACATAAGCTGCAATCTGCAAAAGGGACGCTAACAGGGTTTTCACGACCAGACATGCAATGAGTTCCGTTCAGTCAGGGATGATTTCTGCAACGACAATACCCGTTGCAGCCTCATAGTCATTGGTCAGGCACAGGCAATGTTCACGGCCATCAATCAAATAAAGATTGAAATCTTTATGCTCAATGACCGGCGTATTATTGGGCAAATCGTCATCCATGCAGTAAGTGAAATGGAGTGGTTGATATTGCTGTCTTAGCGCCGAAACCGTGGTTTCATCAACACCCAGTGTTTCTATTTTTGCCGCTATTGCGTTGACTTGCTCGGTGGTAATCATCCCGTTGCCTCCCTCTCAAACCTGAACCGGTCAGTTGCTTCAATACCCATGACTTTTGCCAGCCACGGGGGCGGAGTGCCGGCAATAACGGTTTGCAACTGACTGATGATGTCGGCAATGGTTTCAATGCCTGGCAGTTTCATCGGGTGTATGCCCAGCTTGACGATTTTTGCTGCCGCAGGGCCGCCCACTGAGGCGATGTAAAGTACCTGGCAATCCTGAATCAGTTCCGCCCTGAAGACGTTTTTATCATCCACTTCCAGGCCGTCAGGAATGTCTGTGCAGCGAATGTCGATTAAACGGGCTTCCTCGGCCGAGACCTGATAAACCATGAATTGGTTGCAAGAGCCGAAATGACCGTCAACGTTAATGGCATCATTACTGGCACAGGCGATGCGAACGGAGCCGGGCATATCGCCATCAGCATAGACTTGTCGTTCCTGCACGACGCCTGCATGGGCAATCAGACCGGATTTAAGAATGCTTAAGGCATGTGTCAATAAGGGGTCATCAACCCCGGAAAGCTCACCCGCTTTAGCGGTTTTAAGCGTTTTCAGGTTAATGCCGGCAATTTTTTCTTCCGTGATGGGAAGGTCGATGCAATCAGTCAACACTGAAAGCAAGCGTTTGGCGTCAGTATCGGGCAAAGCGCGAGCCGCCAGCCCGATACGTAAAGCCAGTTCTCGTGAGATAGCCTGGCTGTTCATCTGGTTACGCCTCTAAAGGTAAAATGCAGTTGTCGATAGGGCAAACTTTGACGCACTGTGGCACATCAAAATCCCCCTCGCATTCGGTGCAGGTTTTTTTGTCGATTTTAAAGACAATAGAACCCTCTGTGATTGAGTTGGTCGGGCACACGGGTTCGCAGTCGCCACATGAAATACAATCCGCTTCAACAATATATAAAGCCATGATTATTCTCCTGAATCTAAACGTTTTGCGCGTAAGGTAATGGGGAAATCCGGCTGTTTATCCAGCGGTTCAAAATAATACTTAGAACCGTCACTGAGCAGAACTTCACCGCCCCATTTATCGGGACTATCGAATTCAATGGATTCCGCCACTTCTTCCAAATCTTTTTTGGGAACGTAGAAGACTAATTTGTCTTCTGCATTTTTTTTCAACATGACACTAGGCATTGAGTTCTCCGGTTACACGCATTGGGTTGGGTAAGTGTAGAGACGCGATGAATCGCGTCTCTACGGACAAATTAACGAATCAAATCGTAGTTATAGTCTGTTGTACCCATGCCTTTGGTTTCTTTATCCAATTGCTCCAGTACTGCATTAACCAAGGTTGTCAGCATATAAATAGCGCCTTCATAACCCATGGTTGTCATTCTGTGCAGGTGATGTCTGTCAAAGATTGGGAAACCAATGCGTATCAACGGAACTTCAAACTCTTCGCCCTTATAGAAAGTATCCCGTTGGATGAATTTGCCATAAGAGTTGCCGATCATGAAGTCCGGTTTGTTGGTGAAGACCAATGAACGGAAATGCCACAAATCCCGTCCGATATGGACTTCAGTTTTCTGTCCATAGGGTGAATCTTTGAGCATTTTGTCCATGGCTTTTTTCCAACGCTTGTTGGCATGGTTGCACAATACATCGGTCGGTTCAGCACCCACTTCTAACAGGAATTTGGTCATGCCCATCACAAAATCCGCATCCCCGTACAAGGAAAACTTTTTGCCGTGTAACCAGGTGTGCGAGTCGGTCATCATGTCAACCAGGCGGCCACGCTCAAGTTCCAGAGAAGCTGGAATCGGTTTGCCGGTGAGTTCCGAAACTTTCATCAGGAATTCATCGGTCCAATCCAGACCCATCGGGATATTGATGGCGGTAGCGGGTTGATGCCAGATAGTATCGACAAACTTTTTGGTTTTTTCCAACTGCCAGGGTTGCAGCAACAGAGTATCAATCGCATTGGGTGCGTCTTTCACTTCAGCCTGGGTAGTGCCGCCGGAATACAGACGGAAGGTGCCATCTGCCGGCGTATCCAATACTTCGGAAGGATCGCTCAATAACGAGTAATCAACACCCATTTCCTTCATCATGCGGTGCATGACCCGGTAGTTGCCCAGATAGGTTTCAAAGCCGGGGACCAGATTGATCTTGCCGTTTGAACCGACTTTCTTGTCGTCCATGTGATTCAGTGTGAAATAGCGAATCATGCCTTCGAACATATTGTCCCAGCCGGTGGTGTGACTACCGACAAAGCTTGGGGTATGGGCAAAAGGTGTTGGAAAATCCTGTTCGACATGTCCGGCTTTTTTGGCGTTATTGATGAAGGCATTCAAGTCGTCACCGATAACTTCAGCCATACAGGTGGTTGAGACTGCGATGATGTCCGGTTTGTACAAGGCTTTGGCGTTTTCCAGACCGGCCATCATGTTCTTCTGTCCACCGAAAACCGCCGCATCTTCTGTCATGGAATCGGATACGCAGGCAACAGGCTCTTTGAAATGACGGTTAAAATAGGTACGGAAATAAGCGACGCAACCTTGTGAACCATGAACATAAGGCATGGTTTTTTCAAAGCCTAATGCGCACAATACAGCGCCTAGTGGTTGACAGGCTTTAGCAGGGTTTACGGTTAACGCTTCACGGTTAAAATTAAGTTCTTGGTATTCTTTAGTGGTAGTCCACTGGAAGACCTCATCAATTTTTTCCTGGGGATGACGCTCTTCATAAGCTTCACGTTTGTTTGCCAAGCTTTCCTTATATTCATCGTTACGGAATAATGGATAACTCGGTTGTATGTTTTCGACTTCTTGACTCATGATAATCTCCTACGCGCCACTAATCTGTGGACGACGGTTGAAGGAGTAGGAGCGGGTGAGGGGGAGAACCGCTCCTACACAAAATTAAGCGCTTGCAGCGACCGCTACATTTGAACTTTCATCTTTTTTCCAGGGCACTTTCACCTGTTTCCAGCAAGGGTTATTCAGCGTCATGTCCATATCGCGGGCAAAGATGGCAAAGCCGTCATAACCGTGATAAGGGCCGGAATAATCCCAGGAGTGCATTTGCCGGAACGGAATTCCCATTTTTTGGAAAATATACTTCTCCTTGATGCCGGAACCAATCAAGTCAGGCTGAACTCTCTTAACGAACTCTTCAAACTCATAACCGGTCACGTCGTCATAAATCAACGTCGCATTGCCCATTTCCTTGATGGTGCGGTCATAGTCATCGTTATGGCCGAATTCATAACCGGTACCGACCACTTCCATGCCCAAGTCTTCATACGCACCGATAACATGACGTGGGCGCAGACCGCCAACATAAAGCATCACGCGTTTGCCTTGCAGACGTGGTTTGTATTTGGCGATAACTGCATCGTATTCGGCTTGGTATTTGGCGATAACCTTTTCAGCGCCCGCCTGGATGGTTTCATCAAACAACGCAGCAATTTTGCGTAATGACTCGGCAATTTTGGTAGGGCCAAAGAAGTTGTACTCAATCCAGGGGATTTTGTATTTTTCTTCCATGTGCCGTGCAATGTAGTTCATTGAACGGTAGCAATGGATCAAATTCAGTTTCACCTTGGGGGTTTTTTCCATTTCCGCAATCGTTCCGTCACCAGACCATTGGGCGACTACACGCAAGCCCATTTCTTCCAGTAAAGTACGCGAAGCCCAGGCATCGCCGCCGATGTTGTAGTCACCGATGACGGCGACATCATAAGGCGTCGTTGCAAAGCTCTCGTCGCCATCACGGTTTTCCAGTACCCAGTCACGAATCGCATCATTAGCAATGTGATGGCCCAACGACTGGGAAACGCCACGGAAACCTTCGCAGCGAACCGGCACGACAGGTTTATTGATTTCCTTGTTGGCCTTTTTGGCGACCGCTTCAATATCATCGCCAATCAAACCGATTGGGCATTCCGATTGGATACTGATGCCTTTGTTTAATGGAAACAATTCTTCGATTTCAGTCATGATTTTGGCGAGCTTCTTATCGCCGCCGAAAACAATGTCTTTCTCCTGAAAATCGGAAGTAAAGTTCATCGTACCGAAAGTATTAATGCCTGTAGTCCCAACATAATAGTTACGACGGCCTGCGCGTGAATACTGTCCACAGCCCACAGGGCCGTGCGAGATATGAATCATATCTTTAATCGGGCCCCAAACCACACCCTTGGAACCGGCGTAAGCACAGCCACGAATGGTCATTACGCCGGGTTGGGACTTACGGTTTGAAGTAATACATTTGTTTGACTTTTCAAGTGATTGATCGTTTACCGCTAAATGTTTAGCGCGATCTTTTCTTGCTTGTTCGGGATAGACTTCCAGCACTTCTTGAATAAGCGCTTCGGTCTCTTCTCTTGTTAGAGCTGCCATGATTGTCTCCTACTTATGCCGTGGGTAATCCCCCAACAGACAGGTTTTAGGACGGGAATCCGTAGAGATGCAAGAACTTGTATCTCTACGGTTGTTCATTTATTAAGCGGTTGCTTCTGCGGCCGCCGTTACACCGATAACAGATTCGTCTTCTTGATCGATAATACCGAATTCCATCATCAATTCTTCTAACTCATCCATCGTGATGGGTGTAGGAATAATGAAATTCTTGTTATCACGAATTTTTATAGCCAATTGACGGTATTCATCCGCCTGTTTCGCTTGTGGTTCGTATTCGATAACAGTCATACGACGAATCTCAGCGCGTTGTACGACGTTATCACGCGGTACAAAGTGAATCATTGTCGTGCCGATTTTTGCAGCAAGAGCCGAGATCAACTCATCTTCACGCGCAGTTTCACGTGAGTTACAGATTAGACCGGCCAAACGCACACTGCCTGAGTTAGCGTATTTCACAATACCTTTGGCAATGTTATTGGCCGCATACATCGCCATCATTTCACCCGAACAAACGATGTAAATCTCTTGCGCCTTATTTTCACGGATCGGCATGGCAAAGCCACCACACACAACATCCCCAAGTACATCATAAAAAACGAAGTCAAGTTCATCATCGTAAGCACCTTCTTCTTCAAGGAAGTTAATCGCAGTGATTACACCGCGACCCGCACAACCAACACCAGGCTCTGGACCGCCTGATTCAACACATTTAATACCGCCGTAACCGACTTTCAGTACATCTTCAAGTTCTAAATCTTCAACACTACCCGCTTCGGCAGCCAAACTCATAATGGTAGTTTGGGCTTTTGCATGAAGGATTAAACGGGTAGAGTCAGCCTTTGGATCGCAGCCAACTATCATTACCTTGTTGCCTAATTCTGCTAACGCAGAGACCAGGTTTTGAGTTGTAGTAGACTTGCCAATTCCACCTTTACCGTATATTGCACATTGACGTAATGCCATGATCTTCTCCTCTTGTAGGACGTTGTTGTTAATGACATTAGGGGTAAAGCAAGTGGTGTGCCAATCGTGAATATAGTATTTAACTAATTGAATTGTATTGATTATATTTATTGTGACAAAACGTAAACAACGTTGTATTCCAAACATTTTGTTATGTCGCTGTAAGCTTAGTAACAGTAGGGTTATTCAGTGCTCTTTAAAAATCTAAACCAAGTCGTAGTCGTAGGGTACGCATCGCGTAC
>JAQTLI010000102.1 GCA_028714995.1 Methylobacter sp.
TAGCGAATTTCATCGCCAACTGCTAACGAATCAAATCCTTCTCCTACTACACTATTTCGGTGGAAATAAATTTCACGACCGTCTGCCGCCTCAATAAATCCATGATTTTTATTAGGGAGTAAACGGACTACGGTTCCGGTACTTTGCAAGTCATGCGTTTTAACAGCACCGCGCTGGACCCGGGCGTAGTCCTCCAGTTGTCTCGTCGCTGCATCAAAGGCATCACGTATAGCCACATAAACATCTTCATGAGCCTTATTGTCATGATGCTCCCGGCTGATGACCAATTCTTTGCGCGGCGTGGTGATATCGATGCGAATGTGGTACTGATTGCCCTGGTGATGGTGTTGATGTTCGGATTCCACCGCAACCCTGCAACTCATAATATGCGAGTGAAATCTCTCCAGTTTGCTTACTTTTTCACGGATCCTTGCTTCTACGGCTTCAGACTTTGGTATTCCACGAAAAGTAATTTGTAATGGAATTTGCATGATTATTCACCTTTAAAATATAAGTACAAAAATCGCAACATCACAGAACAATTAAATCTTCGGCTTGCGGGCCTTTTTTTCCCTGCGTTATATTGAATTGCACTTTTTGCCCATCTGTCAGTGATTTGAAACCCGTACTAGTTATATTACTATAATGAACGAAAACATCAGGCCCTTTTTCCTGTTGGATGAAGCCGAAACCTTTGTCAGCATTAAACCATTTAACAGTACCGGTATTAGTTTTTGTAGACATAATTAAAAATCCTTCAATAAATTTTATTTATATTAAGTAATTAAGCTATTACTTAATGTCAATGGTTTTACGTTTTGTTTTTCTGACTAAAGTTGCTGAATGCAAGCTCTTCGTTTTGAAATATAGCTTATTTTCAGTAGCAGCAGTATTAGTACAAATACCTACAACTCTATAAAAAAGAGATGATGTAACGAACAAATAAATAAACTTTTAACTGAGTATTGTCGATAATAAGACCCGATAAAAATTTGCGGATTTAATTATGAGCAATTCATCGATCAATAATAAAACGACTCCAAATTCAGCCATTATTTTGATTAAAGCACTGTGTGAATCTAGCGCTTATGAACATGAGGTAGCTTCTGTCAGCCTCGTTGAAACACATATTTCCTGGGTGCTGCTAACCGGACAATACGCTTACAAAATCAAAAAGCCCGTCAACTTCGGATTTCTTGATTTCTCCACCCTGAAGAAACGACGGTTTTTTTGTCACGAAGAATTAAGGCTCAACCGGCGTTTGGCTGCCGACCTGTATCTTGATGTCGTACCAATTACAGGACAACCGGATCACCCCAAAATCGGTGGGTCAGGCGAAGCTATTGAATACGCAGTCAAGATGGTTCAGTTTCCCGCAGGACAGGCACTGAATGAACGCGCTGAACGAGGACAACTGGAGGTAGATGAAATCGATCAGATTATTGCTATTGTTGCCGATTTTCATGAAACGATTGAAAAAGCGAGTGCAGATTCTCCTTATGGAGAATGCGAAGACATCAAACACTGGTTTGTTGATAACTTTAATCAGATCAGACCCTTACTGGACGATGATCAATATAAACAACAACTTCAAACCATCCAGACCTGGGGTAATGTCGAATGGAGCAAAAAATCGGGGCTGATGCAGCTGCGTAGACAGCGGGGCTTTGTGCGGGAATGTCATGGCGATCTGCATCTGGGCAATATGACCCTCATAAACGGCAAGGTCACCCCGTTTGATTGCATCGAATTTAACCCGCTGCTGCGCTGGATTGATGTCATAAGCGAAGTGGCTTTTCTGTATATGGATCTGCTGCACTTTGGTTATGATTGCTACGCTCACCGCTTTCTTAATCAATATTTACAACGCACCGGTGATTACCAGGGATTGACGTTATTACGTTACTACCTGGTCTATCGTGCCCTGGTACGGGCTAAAGTCTCGTTGCTGCGCATAGCGCAGTTGCCTAATGATGCTCCTGTTTGCAAACAGGCACGTTCCGATTACACAGTTTATGCGAACTTGGCCGAGCGTTATATTAAACACAATCAGCCAATACTGATCATTACACACGGATTTTCAGGTTCAGGTAAATCCACCGTGGCCCACCAACTCGCTGAAAAAATCGGCGCGCTACAGATACGTTCGGATATAGAACGTAAACGGCTATTCGGTTATCGGGCACAGGAGCATACCGGCAGCGGGGTTGACAGCGGACTTTATACGCTAGAGGCCGGACTGAAAACTTACCAGCGCCTTGCCGAACTTGCTAAAGCCTTGCTAAACGCTGGTTTCTCTGCAATTATTGACGCAACCTTTCTTAAATCCGAACAGCGCAACATGTTCCAACAGCTTGCTGGTGAATGCGGTGCACCATTTTTTATAGTTGATTTCCAAGCGTCTAATGAAGAATTATGCAGAAGACTCCAGCAACGGCAAAATGATGCTTCGGAGGCGACGATCGATGTGCTGCATCAACAGCGACAATCTGCGCAACCTTTATTGCAGGAAGAACAGACTCATGTAATAACAATCAATACCGAGAGCGACAATGCCCTGAAAACCCTACTGGATAATTTTACCGCCAGGGATGGTGGGGTATGCCGCGAGCTAGTCGGGAACTAGCGCGGCGATCACCAGGGATGGTGGATATGTCGCAAGCCAGCCGAGAGCTGACGCGGCGGATGCTTAAAAGTTTGTTTACATCAGTATCAGCATAGCACTTTACAAAACCATAATTGTCTTTATTCTAGAAACCAGGTTATTCACGCAGAGCTTCTACCCTATGAAAAATACACCATTAGATCCTTCACAACTTTATAAGCCTTGCAACGTCGAACAATTGAAATTTGACTCCACCGAGGAGCTTGAAGATATTGATATTACCGTTGGCCAGGAACGCGCTATGGAAGCTGTCAAATTTGGCATCCACATTCATAAAAACGGCTACAACATTTTCGCAATGGCGCCTTCCGGCACTGGAAAATTGACGGCAATACGGCAATTAGTTGAACATGAAGCCAGCCATCAAAACGTCCCGGCAGACTGGTGTTACGTAAACAATTTCAACCAGCCAGCCAAACCAACGGCTGTTAAACTGAAGGCGGGGCATGGCAAAGTTTTCCAGCAAGATATGGCAAAATTGATTGACGAGCTGAGCGTCGCCATACCAGCTGCTTTTGATGGCGACGAATACCGTTCCAGAACCGGTGAACTTGAAAGTCAAACCCGTCAGCGAGAAATTAATGAACTCAGCCAATTACGTGATGAGGCCGCCAATGCGCACATTATTCTCATGGAAACCCCAACAGGTTACGCCTTTTCGCCGGCGAATGAAAAAAACGAGGCGATTGATCCCGAGCAGTTTAATAAACTGGATAAGGATGAACAGCATAAAATACAAAATACTATCTTTGAATTGCAAGAACGCTTGGCGAAATTGCTGAAAAATTTTCCCGCCTGGCGCAAGGAAACCAAACGCAAACTGCAAGCCCTTAACCGTGAAGTCGCTGAACTGGCTGTTAATCATTCCATAGATGAACTGATCGAGAAATACGCCAAACAGGAAGCCATTCTTAATTATCTGAATGCAGTTCAGAAAGATATTATTGAACATGTCCGAGATTTTATTCCGCATAGCGAAAAAATAATTTCTTTTATGGAATTGCCGCAGGAACCAAATCCCTTTAAACGTTATTATGTCAACCTGATGGTTGATTTTAGCGACAAGAAATTTGCCCCAGTAATACTCGAAGATCACCCGAATTACAGCAATCTCCTTGGCCGCATTGATCATCAGGCCTACATGGGGTCTTTAGTCACTGATTTCACCATGATAAAACCAGGCGCGCTACATAGAGCCAATGGCGGTTATCTCATTATCGATGCCCGAAAGCTCCTGTTTCAGCCTTACGCCTGGGAAACTATTAAACGAACCTTGCAGTCAGGTGAGATACGCATTGAATCCCTGGAACGGGCGCTCAGCTTAATCAGCACCTCATCGCTGGAACCGGAACCCATACCGCTTGATTTAAAACTCATACTGATCGGTGAGCCACTCATTTATTATTTATTAAGTGCCTATGACCCGGAATTTCACGATCTCTTTAAAGTCGCCGCTGATTTTGATGAATCTGTTTCCAGAGATGACAGCAACCCTGACTATGCCCGTTTACTCGCAACTATTGCCCGACGCGAAAACTTACGGCCACTGAGTCAAAACGCTGTCGCCAGAGTTATTGAACAAAGCTCCAGAATGGTCGGTGATGCAGAAAAACTGTTAACCCATCTGCGTAGTATTAAAGACTTATTGACTGAATCTAATTATTGGGCGCAGGATAACGGTCATACCCTTATAGCTATTAGCGATGTACAACAAGCCATTGACCATAAAACCCGCAGACTGGATAAGATCAGAGAAAAGCTCTACGAGAATATTCACCGCGGCATTGTATTAATTGATACCGAAGGCAAGGTAACCGGCCAGGTCAATGGTCTTTCTGTGTTGCAACTGGGTGAATTTACTTTTGGACAGCCCTCCCGCATCACCGCAACAACCCGTTTGGGTAGCGGAAAAGTGGTCGATATTGAACGTGAAATTGAATTGGGCGGGCCGATTCATTCAAAAGGCGTATTGATATTATCGAGTTTTATCGCAGCCCGGTATTCCCGGAAATCGCCCTTCTCAATAGCTGCCAGCCTGGTATTTGAACAATCCTATGGTCACGTAGAGGGTGACAGTGCATCTTTGGCTGAACTTTGCGCCATTTTATCTTCCATTGCCCAGATTCCGTTAAGACAGGATCTTGCTGTCACCGGCTCAATAAATCAACTGGGATATGTGCAACCGATAGGTGGCGTTAATGAAAAAATTGAAGGGTTCTTTGATATTTGCGCCAAAAAAGGCTTAACCGGCACCCAGGGCGTCATCATTCCTGCCACTAACGTCAAACATCTGATGCTGCGCTGGGATGTGGTTCATGCCGCTCAATCCGGTGAGTTTAACATCTATGCAGTAACAACCATAGATGAGGCGCTTGAGCTACTCACCGGGATGGATGCAGGCATTGCCAATGAGCAAGGCAGCTATCCGCCTGAATCATTTAATGGTCAGGTTGAAGCCCAGTTGCTGCAATTTACGACACTTAGAAAAGATTTCAATGCCAAACCCGATAATTAAAACTGCTGACTTAGGTTGCCGCTAAAAACCTTGTATGTTCATAGTTGCTGAGAGGAAATAATTCATGACAAGCCCGAGATATTTTCGACCTGATATCCAGCCTGATATGGAACAAAAGCTCGACGGATTAGTTGATTTGGCAACCGATTGCAGCTTTTCCTGGGCTCATGGCGCTGATGAAATATGGTGTCAACTGGACGGAGAACTCTGGACGCAGACCCGCAATCCCTGGCTGGTATTACAAGAGGTTTCACGCTCCCGACTGGAAGAACTGACCAAAGACGAAGTTTTCTGTGAAACGCTGCGCAATATCGTTTCTACGCACCGCAAATCCTTATCCGAGCAACGCTGGTTTCAACAAAAACACAATGTCGGCCTGAACAAAATAGCCTATTTCAGTATGGAATTCGGTCTCAGCGAAGCATTACCTATCTATTCTGGGGGACTTGGCCTGCTTGCCGGCGACCACCTGAAAGCTGCAAACGATCTGGGTCTGCCATTGGTGGGAGTCGGACTGCTCTATCAAAACGGCTACTTCCGTCAGACTTTCGATGCCGAAGGCAATCAAATTGCCCTTTATCCGTCCAGTAATACCAGTGATTTGCCAGTCAGCCCGGTACGGGGAGCTAATGGCGAATGGTTGCGGGTACGTCTTCAGACGCCCTCCAAATTATGGGTGCGCGTGTGGCAGGCGCAGATCGGCCGCATCAAGCTCTATTTGCTCGACACCAACGACCCGATCAATCACCCCTTAGACCGTTGCATCACTACCGAATTATATGGCGGCGGATCCGAGCATCGCTTGTCTCAGGAAATCCTGCTCGGTATTGGTGGCTGGCGTGTTTTGCAAGCCTTAGGCATCAATCCTGATATTTGCCATCTTAACGAAGGTCATGCCGCGTTATTGGTTCTGGAACGAGCCAGGGATTTGATGCGGGAAAAGGACATCAATTTCGCTACCGCATTAACGGTAACCCGCGCCGGCAACCTTTTTACCACACATACCCCGGTCGAAGCGGGTTTTGACCGCTTCAGTCCGGAGTTGATCATTAACAGTTTAGGTCTCTATGCGAAAGAACTGAATATTAACATTAATACCTTGTTGAGCCTGGGCAGAAGCCCTGGCGACAACAATCCGGCGGCTTCTTTTAACATGGCCTATCTTGCCATACGCGGCAGCGCGGCGGTCAATGGCGTCAGCCGCTTGCACAGCAAGGTCAGCCGGAATATTTTCAACCCCTTGTTTCCTGATTGGTCGAAATATGAAGTACCGGTCACTCATGTAACCAATGGCATCCATGTGCCTGCCTGGGACTCAGTGGAAGCCGATGAACTGTGGACTAATATATGCGGCAAGGATCGCTGGTTTTGTAACCCGGAAGTGGTGTCTGAAAAATTTCGGCAGGTAGCGGACCAGGACTTATGGCATTTGCGCGCCAAAAACCGAACCCGGCTGGTGCAATATGTCAGGGATGAATATGCCAGGGAACTGAATGTCCACAGCAATCTATCAGAAAACGAAATGGAAAATCTGGTGCTGCGCCTATTTGACCCTAATGTAATGACTATTGGTTTCGCCCGGCGTTTTGCCACTTACAAACGACCTAATCTGTTGTTAACAGATCCTGACCGACTGGCCCGACTGTTAACCAATACGACTAAACCGGTGCAATTGGTCATTTCCGGCAAAGCACATCCGGCAGATTGGCAGGGACAACAGCTGATAAAAGCCTGGCATCAGTTTATGCGCCGCCCGGAAATTCGCGAACGCGCCATATTCATAAGTGATTACGACATGATCACAGCAGAGTATATGGTGCAAGGGGTTGATTTGTGGATCAACACGCCACGTCGCCCTTGGGAAGCCTGCGGCACCAGCGGTATGAAGATACTGGTCAACGGCGGACTGAATCTGTCGGAACTTGATGGCTGGTGGGCCGAAGCCTATCGTCCTGAAGTCGGCTGGTCACTGAATGGCATGGAGTCAGAACAAAACGACAAGGAGCAGGCGCAAATGCTGTTACGCTTGCTGGAAAACGAAATCGTACCGGCGTTCTATGAGCGCAATAACTGCGGAATTCCCCAACGCTGGGTATCTAAAATGCGCGAAAGCATGACCGCCTTAACACCCTATTTTTCAGCCAACCGGATGGTACGCGAATACACCGAACAATTCTATTTGCCCTTAACGGATAAATATCATAACCGCGCCGCAAACAATGCCGAACTGGGCCTCTCACTAAATAAATGGCTGGCGCGTCTGAATGATCTGTGGTCCAAAATTCATGTCGTGCATGTCGAGATAGAGGAGCGGGATGCCATGCATTTCTTCAGCCTGCAAATTTATCTGGGCGATTTAACCGCGCAGGATGTCAGTGTTGAAGTGTTTTCAGAACCGACTAAAAGTGATACGGAAAATGTCTACGAAATGCACATTGATCATCCGATTCCAGGGACGGTCAACGGTTTTATCTACAGCATCGCCATTCCGGAAACCCGGCCAATTTCAGACTATACCCCCAGAATCAGGCCACACCATCCTGACTGCATGATTCCATTGGAAACTCAACACATTTTATGGGTGAAATAACGCAGCTTGGGACAACGACACCAGCCTCGGCAAAAATCCTGCACTACTTGCTCTCAAGCAGCGCTGTAATTTCCTCTCTGTTAACGACTTCTTTTGCCTGCAACAAATCGGCCAGTTTTCCCAACGCCACCCTGTTTGCGATAATGATTTCACGGGCGCGTGTTTCGCCTTCCTCGACCAGCGCCATTATTTCAGTATCTATAAGCCGGGCTGTTTCATCACTAAAATTGCGATATTCGGATATTTCCGTTTCAAAAAACTGAAGCTGCTGGCGTTTGCCGTAAGTCAATGGCCCCATTTTTTTACTCATGCCCAAGCTGCAAACCATATTGCGGGCAATTTCGCTGGCTTTTTCCAGAT
>JAQTLI010000103.1 GCA_028714995.1 Methylobacter sp.
ACTTTGGAAAAATCTATTAGTCCTGATCATTTTTATAATCGGGATTGTTTACGCGTTGCCAAATTTGTACGGTGACGATCCTTCTGTTCAGGTGTCTTCGGCACACGCTGCAAAGTTGATGCAGGAACAGGCAAATCAGGTCGAGTCAGTCATTAAGGCTGCCGGGGTTGCGATCAAGGAGTTTGAGTTTAAAGAAGATCATATTCTGGCGCGATTTAATAATACTGATGATCAGATGAAAGCGGCGGATTTGCTCAGAGACAAGATGGGCGACGAATATAGCGTTGCGTTAAATCTGGCGCCTACGACACCAGCCTGGTTAAGGTCTTTGGGGGCAGAAGCCATGTATCTGGGTCTGGACTTGCGCGGTGGGGTGCATTTTCTGCTTGAAGTGGATATGAATGCCGCCGTTAAGCAGGCAGAAGATCGTTATAATGATGATGTGCGTCTGGCCTTAAGAAATGAAAAATTACGCTATCAATCTGTTTCTAAGGACAGCGGATTCATTAAGGTTAAGTTGAACTCGGCTGATGACAAACCTGCACTGTTGAAACTGTTGGATAAGGACTTCCGCACTCTGGATATCACAGAGCCCAATGAGCAGGATCAAGTCTGGTTGAAGCTTTCTGAAAAAGAAGTGCATGATATTAAAAAATTCGCCGTTGAGCAAAACATGACAACCTTGCGTAATCGCGTCAACGAATTGGGTGTTGCGGAGCCGGTGATTCAGCAGCAAGGCGAAAATCGCATCATGGTACAGTTGCCCGGTGTACAGGACACGACCCGCGCCAAGGAAATTCTTGGTACTACGGCTACATTGGAATACCGTCTGGTTGATGTCGAGCATGATGTGCAGCAGGCTGTTGCGGGGCATGTTCCTGTAAATAGCCGGTTGTATTATGAAAAAAATGGTAATCCTATACTCCTAGATCGTCGTGTTATTGTGACCGGTGATCAGATTGTCGATGCCTCTTCCGGTATGGATCAGGACGGCAGGCCTTCGGTAAATATTTCCCTTAACGGAGTGGGCGCAGCCAAAATGGGTAAATTGACCCAGGCTAACGTTGGTAAGCCTATGGCGGTGGTGTTTATTGAATATAAAGTGGAAACCAAGCTGGTGAATGGACAAAAAGTCCGTCATAAAGAAAAAGTTGAAAAAGTTATCAGCGTAGCCACTATCCAGGGCGTCTTCAGTAGTCGGTTCCAGACCACCGGTTTAGACAGTCCTCAGGAAGCGCGAACACTGTCGCTTCTGTTAAGAGCGGGCGCGTTGGCTGCACCTGTTGATATTGTTGAGGAGCGCACTGTGGGGCCTAGTCTTGGGCAGGATAACATTGATAAAGGCATGTTGTCTTTTGTTGTGGGCTTTGCGCTGGTTGTGTTGTTTATGGCGGCTTATTACCGGCTATTTGGCATGATCGCCAACTTTGCGCTGGCGTTTAACGTGGTGATTGTTGTGGCGATTTTGTCGATGTTGCAGGCGACGCTGACTTTGCCGGGTATTGCCGGGATCATCTTGACCGTGGGCATGTCGGTTGACGCTAATGTGTTGATCTTCGAACGGATCAAAGAAGAACTCAGAAATGGCAACACGCCGCAATCCGCTATATTTATTGGCTATGAGAAAGCCTTTGCAACTATTCTGGATTCCCACTTTACCAACCTTGTGGTAGCTATCGTGTTGTTTGCTTACGGCACAGGTTCCGTTAAAGGTTTTGCTGTGACGCTGATTATCGGAATTTTGTCATCCATGTTTACTGCAATTACCGGTACGCGGATGGTTATTAACTGGATATACGGCAACCGCAGGGTTGAGAAATTATCTATTTAGTAAAATGTCGGGTTACATGCCTTTGGGTAAATCCGACCTACATGACTTTTACATAGAAGATTAAACATGTTTAAAAATGATATAAATTTTATAGGTAACCGAAAGATAGCGCTGATATTTTCCAGTATATTGACGATTCTCTCGATAGGATCACTCGCTGTACGCGGTTTGCAGATGGGCATTGATTTCACTGGTGGAACACTGATTGAGGTCGGTTATCAAAAAGCGGCAGATTTAACAGTGCTACGCAATACGTTAGATACTGAGGGTTTTAGCGATGCCACTGTACAGAATTTTGGCACGGCAAAAGATGTCTTGATTCGTTTAAAACCTCATGAAGGGGTGAGTAGTGCCGATTTAAGTTCCCAAGTGCTTGAGGCTATCAACAAAACTACTGCAGAACCGGCAAGTGTGCGGCGGGTTGAATTTGTCGGCCCCCAAGTCGGTGACGATCTGGCTGAGGACGGTTTTTTAGCGTTGTTGTATTCAACGATATGTATTTTGATTTACGTGGCTTGGCGTTTTGAATGGAAGTTCTCTGTAGGCGCGATCATAGCAACTTTGCACGATGTCATTGTTACACTGGGATTATTCTCTGTTTTAGGGTTAGAGTTTGACCTGACAGTATTGGCTGCGGTTCTTGCGCTGATCGGGTATTCCTTGAACGACACCATCGTGGTTTATGACCGTATCCGCGAAAATTTCCGGGCATTAAGAAATAAATCG
Source organism: Methylobacter sp. (assembly GCA_028714995.1). Taxonomy (GTDB): domain Bacteria; phylum Pseudomonadota; class Gammaproteobacteria; order Methylococcales; family Methylomonadaceae; genus Methylobacter_A. The sequence goes on from JAQTLI010000103.1 coordinate 2,558, forward strand.
ACCGAGGAAATCATGAATATCTCGGTTAATGTGACCTTAAGCCGAACCATCATGACTTCGTTGACTGTGCTGCTGGTGCTGGTTTCCTTGTTCTTTCTGGGTGGGGAAGTGATTCATAATTTTTCCATCGTGCTGTTATTCGGCGTATTTTTTGGCACTTATTCCTCTATTTTTATTGCCAGCCCTATGGCTTTACTGTTGGGTATTAGCCCTGAAGATTTGATGATACCGGTAAAAGAAGGCGCGGAACTGGATAACAGACCTTAACCAAATTAGGTTTCTTCGAAATACAGCGGCTGATCAGGTATAATCAGCCGCTTATAAACATTTATTCATATTTGGAGTTTTAAAAAAATGGCGATAGAACATACTTTCTCAATCATTAAACCTGACGCTGTAGCAAAAAATGTAATCGGTGAAATATACAGCCGTTTTGAAAAAAATGATTTAAAAATCGTTGCCGCAAAAATGTTGCATTTGACCAAAGAACAAGCCGAAGGTTTTTACGCGGAACACAGCGAGCGCGGTTTCTTTAACGATTTGGTTTCATTCATGATTTCAGGTCCTGTCATCATGCAAGTCCTAGAAGGTGAAAATGCAGTTCTGAAGCATCGCGAAATAATGGGTGCAACCAACCCTAAAGAAGCGGCTGCCGGAACTATCCGCGCCGATTTTGCTGCAAGCATCGATGAAAATGCCGTGCATGGTTCAGATGCAGTCGAAACCGCTCAAAGGGAAATCGCTTTCTTTTTCTCAGACAATGAAATCTGTGCTAGAACCCGTTAAGCCTAAAGCTATAAATTTGCTCGATTTCGACAGAAAGGGCCTTGCGGCCTTTTTTGTCGAGTTAGGTGAAAAACCATTTCGGGCGACGCAACTGCTTAAATGGATCTATCAAGAAGAAGTCGAAGACTTCGACCTGATGACCAACCTAAGCAAGTCCTTGCGCGTTTATTTAAAAGAGAACTGCTACATAGCAACGCCCGAAATCGTGATTGAACAAATTGCAACAGATGGCACGCGTAAATGGGCATTGCAAACCAGTTGCGGTAACAGGGTAGAAACTGTATTTATTCCTGAAGAGGGGCGCGGCACTTTATGCGTATCATCGCAAATCGGCTGCGCTCTGGCATGCACCTTTTGTTCTACCGCTCAGCAAGGCTTTAATCGTAACTTAACCACGGCAGAGATTATTGGTCAGGTCATTGTTGCGCAAAAACGCTTAGGGCCAGAAAAGAAAATCACCAATGTTGTCATGATGGGTATGGGCGAACCGTTGCTTAATTTTGACAATGTAGTCGCGGCCATGAATCTGATGATGGATGATTTTACCTTTGGACTGTCCAAGCGCCGGGTGACCATCAGCACTTCAGGCGTAGTGCCGGCCATGCATCGGCTAACACAAGTTTGTGATGTCAGTCTTGCGGTGTCTTTACATGCCGTGACCGATGAGCTACGTGATGAACTGGTTCCCATCAATAAAAAATATTCATTAAAGGAGTTAATGGAAGCGTGCAGGGAAAATGCAAAAATTGCACCTCGACGCACGATTACTTTTGAATATGTCATGTTGGATGGCATTAATGACTCGGTTCAGGATGCACGGGGATTAATTAAGTTATTAAAATCCGTACCATCAAAAATCAATTTAATACCGTTTAACCCATTTCCAAATTCAGCTTATCGCTGTTCCAGCAAAGAAGCGATCAATCGCTTTAAAACGCTGTTAAACGATGCGGGTATAGTCACTACGGTTAGAAAAACGCGCGGCGAAGATATTGATGCAGCCTGTGGTCAGTTGGTGGGACAAGTCGAAGATAAAAGTCGTAGACACCTTAAAATTAAACCAGTAGGTTCTGAACATGCAGCCTGACACATTAAAAAAGATCACTCGATTTACTATTGGTCTGCTTTCAGTCGGGCTGATTGCCTGTGCTTCTACTGGCGGGAATAGTGTTAAAAGCGGTGGTTCTGAAAATGTGCATTTGCAGTTAGGGGTGCGTTATCTCAGTTTGAATAAACTGGAAATAGCGAAAGAGAACTTACAGCAAGCATTAAAGGATGATTCAAATAATATCCAAGCACATAATGCGCTGGCTTTTTTGTATGAAAAATTAAATCAATTTGACGATGCAAGGGATCATTATGAAACTGCTTTGGATTTGGCTTCTGATGATCTGGGCGTGCAAAATAATTTTGGCCGTTTCCTCTGTGAACGTGGCGAATTCGAAGCGGGCATGGCTTTATTGGTAAAAGCCAGTTCTGATCCATTAAACGATAGAGCGTGGTTAGCATTAACAAATGCTGGGCGTTGCCAAATGGCAATGGAGCGAAAACAGCAAGCCGAAGCTTATTTAAGGCAAGCACTGCAATTAAATAACGCCTATGCGCCGGCATTGCTGGAAATGCAAAAAGTTGCTTATCAAAATGGCGATTTTTGGGCAGCAAAAGGGAATTTGCAGAGGTATCTGGGCGTCGCATCCCACACACCCGAAACCTTATGGTTTGCAGCGCAAACGGAGCGGGCATTAGGAAACAACGAGCTTGCAAATGAATACAAAAACTTATTGCTGGAAAAATTCCCACTTTCAAATGAAGCCAAAAAAATCAAGTCTGTTCTGTAGCAAAGGTCTGTATTAAAAATCATGGCAAATAATATCCAAGCAATTCGAGGGATGCACGATGTGCTTCCAGAGCAGACGCCACTTTGGCAGTATGCAGAACAAATCATCAGAGATGTGCTCGGCGCTTATGGTTATAGCGAAATCCGGTTGCCCATCGTAGAAAAAACAGAACTATTCAAGCGCTCTATTGGTGAAGTCACTGACATTGTCGAAAAGGAAATGTACACTTTCGATGACAGAAACGGAGATTCCTTAACCCTGCGTCCTGAAGGCACAGCCGGCTGTCTCAGAGCCTGTCTGGAGCATGGCTTATTGCATAATCAGGTACACCGGTTATGGTATTACGGGCCGATGTATCGTCATGAGCGCCCGCAGAAAGGCCGTTATCGCCAGTTTTTTCAACTGGGCGTTGAAACCTACGGCATGTCCGGGCCTGATATAGATGCCGAATTGATTTTGATCATTGATCGGTTATGGAAAAAACTGGGTATACGCGATAAAGTCCGGTTACAGCTTAATTCATTGGGCACCATTACGGAGCGGATGGTATACCGGGAAAGCCTGGTGGCCTATTTTCAGGAACATCTGGATCAGTTAGATGAAGATAGTTTGCGTAGGCTGGAAACAAATCCACTGCGGATTCTGGATACCAAAAATCCGGCGATGAAACAGGTTGTCGCCAATGCACCTGATTTGATGGATTATCTGGGCGATGAGACTCGTCAGCATTTTAAGGCAATAACCACGATATTAGATGATCTGGGCATAGGCTACGAAATCAATTCCAGATTAGTGCGTGGACTGGATTATTACAGTAAAACCGTTTTTGAGTGGGTCACAGATGAATTGGGTTCGCAGGGTACTGTTTGTGCCGGTGGACGCTATGATGGTCTGATAGAACAGTTAGGTGGCAAGCCCAATCATGCGGCTGGTTTTGCGATGGGCATGGAGCGTTTGTTGGCATTGATGGAAACACTGGACAATATCCAGCTTGCAAGACCGGTTGATGTGTACATGATCCGTGTAGGCGAAAAAGCAGAACAGGAAGGATTGCGTTTTTCTGAAACCATCAGAAATGAGTTTCCCGGCTTAAAATTACAGGTTAACTGTGGCGGAGGCAGTTTTAAAAGCCAGTTTAAAAAAGCCGATAAAAGTGGCGCCGAATTTGCCATTATTCTGGGCGATGATGAAGTTGATCGTGGACAGGTCAGCATTAAATCCTTGCGTAATAATGAGCAAGAACAGCAGGATATGTCTCAGCAACAGGCGATAAAGTTTTTACAAGATTATTTATAGGTCGGGTTTGCCCATAAGGCAAAAGAGCGCAGCATAAGCCGTTAACTCTTTTTTAAAAACATTAATATAGAGAAAAACAAGTGGAAATTTACGATACAGAAGAAGAACAGGTTGAAGCATTAAAAAGATGGTGGAAAGAGAATGGAACTTCTACTATCGTGGGTTTGGCACTGGGCATTGCTATAATTCTGGGTTGGAATTATTGGCAGGGTCACAAGAAGGAGCAGGCGGTGCAAGCCTCAGCGATTTACGATCAGTTGCTGAAAGCCGTAGACGACGACTCCAAGGATGGAGGAGGTAGAGCAACGCAGGGAGCGGTTGCCGGAGATAAAAAAGACACCATAGATAAGTTGGCTGGACGTATACAAGAGCAATTTGGTACTACGGAATATGCAGCATACAGCGGTCTTTTACAGGCAAAATTAAAAGTTCAGCAAGGTGATTTTGCTGCAGCAAAGGACATTCTGAAGAATGTTGCGGCAAAGCCAAATAAAGAACTGAGTAATATTGCCAAGATAAGATTGGTGCGTTTAATGCTGGCCACTGGTGAATATGAGCAGGGTTTACAGTTAATTAATAGTGTTGATGCGGAAGCGGGATCAAGTTTCTCAGGTAATTATGATGAATTAGTGGGTGATTTGTATGTGGCCTTGGATCGCCTGGATGAAGCGCGCACTTCGTATCAGAATGCCTTAAGAAACGGGCACCAATCGCCACTGCTACAATTTAAAATTGATGATCTGACCGCACAAGAAAAGGTAGCCAGTCAAAAATAATGCGCCTGCTTACGCTTTTATTGCTTTTTATTGCCTTAACAGGCTGTGCAGCTGTTGATACCCTTGGCGAGTCTGTTTCCGGTATTTCAAATTACTTTAGTGGCGGTGAAGATAATGCTGATCCACCGAGTCCTTTAGTTGAGTATACCCCCGAAATCAAAATCGAAGTGCTCTGGAAGGAAAAAGTAGGCGTAGGGGCAGATGAACAATCTTTAAAACTGGTTCCAGCAATTGGTTATGGAAAAGTTTTGGCAGCAGATCGAGATGGATTGGTACAGGCCAGAAGTTTAACTACAGGCAATTTGCTTTGGGAAACTGAAACCGAAGTCCATTTTTCCGGTGGGCCGGGTCTAGGTGCTGGAATCGTAGTGTTGGGTTCCAGTGATGCAGAAGTTGTTGCCTTGAACATTGAAACCGGAGAAGTACTTTGGAAGGCCAAGGTATCCAGCGAAGTGCTTTCGATCCCAATTATTGCCAATAATATTGTGGTGGTTCGTACCACGGACGGCGCAATGATAGCTCTTGATGAAAAAACCGGCGGCAAGCGCTGGAGTTATGAGCGTAGCGTACCTGCATTAAGTATACGGGGAACAGGATCGCCAATTATCGTTGAGGATAACGTGATTGCCGGCTACGATAATGGAAAGCTACTGGCATTGCGATTAATTGATGGCAAGTATGTTTGGGAAACCAGTTTGGCTATTCCAACAGGACGCTCTGAAATTGAAAGACTGGTGGATCTGGATGTTGATCCTATCGCGATTAACGGTGTGATTTACATTGCCGGCTATCGCGGTGGCGTAGGCGCTGTCTCGGAACCAGATGGTGAGGG
>JAQTLI010000104.1 GCA_028714995.1 Methylobacter sp.
CGGAGGAAATCGTCGGTTTGCATTTGGCGCTGATTGAAAAACAGAAGCTGATTGCCGATAAGGAGCAACTTCTTGTGCAACAGGAAATCGAAATCGGCGTGTTGCAGCAGGCGTTGCAGGAAAAAATGCGAGGGACTCAGTTTACCAGCCTGGATGAACTGGGTGAAATTCTGGAGGCCATGCAAAATCAATCAGAACTGGAGCGGCAGATAGAGGAGTTGGTGCAGGAGATTAACGCCAGAACGATAGAGTTGCAGAAAAATCAGGTTCTGTTGCAGTCTGAAAGCGCAAATATTAAAGTCGAGCTCAGTCAGGAAGAGATAGCTGTCCAATTGAAAAGCATTGCTGTGAACATGGATATGGCGACTATGGAAGCTCAGCGCTTGAAAAAGCTGGTGAATGAGCAAAAACAACTGCAACAGAAGTATGATGCTGGTTTAGCACAAGTGCAGAATCAGGAAGAACTGGCCCAGCAATTCATCGCGGAAGTGGCTCAAATGACAGAAGAAAGCGGAATGAATTTTCGTCGTCGGGTTCAGGGGCGTCTCGCGGATAAGTTATTGTCACAAACCAACGAAATACTGGAAAAAGTCAGTGGCCGTTATTACATACGGCAGATGCCTAGCGAACAGGGGCTTGCCCTGGAAATTGAAGATACTTATCAGGGCAATGTACGTCGCTTGCCAAAAACATTATCCGGCGGAGAAAGTTTTGTGGTGAGTTTGGCTCTGGCGCTGGGGCTTTCCGAACTGGCAAATAATGGAAAATCAGTGGATTCACTGTTTCTTGACGAAGGCTTTGGCAATCTGGATGCGGAAACGCTTTATACGGTAATCAGTACCCTGGAAGGCTTGCATACACACGGCAAAACTGTAGGTGTTATTTCTCATGTTGAAGGTGTACAGAAACGCTTTAAAGCACAACTCCAAGTGGTTAAAAAGCCGAATGGCATGGGTGAGCTAAGGAAAGCGTCTTGAGTTCTTGAGCTTAAGTTAAAGCCATAAAAAAGCCCAGCGTGGAAATCCCCGCTGGGCTTTTTTGCTTTAAGATGAGTTAGGTTATTTCAGCATTCGTTTTTTGAACAATGAATCCAATTTTCTGTTGATGTCTTGTTGATTTTGATCCAGGTCGACAGGTGCCTGGGGAGCGGTTTCAACAGTCGCCAGGGGCTGTGCGACCGGCATAGGCGCTATCGGTTGTGCGGTCTCCTCTGCAAAATCCAGGTCAAATATGTCGCAGTATGAGGTATCCCTCTCGAAATAATCGTCCCAGGGGTAAATGGGGTCGGTATTCGGTTTTGTCGGTAAAGGAAAAAAGACCACATCAATCAGCCCCGAACTCATGCGTCCGGCGGTGTGCATCAGGCCTTTGAATATTCCGCCAATAATGCCATAAAAAGGATTGCTGATATTAGTGGTGTTGATGACGTTTTTCGGAATTTCCATAGGGGAAAAAAGAAGATTGGTAAAACCCCGTAAGGCTTTATTGCCAATTTTTGAACCGTAAGTTTGTCCTTTAGGGACTGTCGGTGCGCAGTAAGTATGCGATCCAGGGTCCAACATTGCTGAACCGTAAGCTTGCATCCCGGCAGCGCTGCCCAGCGATGAAAAAGCAGATAGAAAGGCAGTCATCAGGGTAATTATCAGAACGTGTTTATGTGTTTTCATAGATTATCAGAGGATGAATAAGGTAAAAATATAAAGTGTCTGATTCAGTATAGCAGAGCTTTTGTGATTTACTTTTTCAGAGCCTTGGCAAAGGCGTTAGCCATCGACCCTTGCGCTGGAGCCTGTTGTTTTGGCTTATTGACCTGCTTTTGATTGTTTCGTTCGGGCCTTGCTTCGGTGGCTTCAGGGTTTGTTTTCATCGATAACGAAATGCGTTTGCGTTCGACATCGACCTCCAGCACTTTAACTTTTACCATGTCGCCGGTTTTAACCGCGTCTCTGGGATCTTTGACAAAAGTATCGGATAGATGAGAGATATGCACCAGGCCATCCTGATGTACGCCGATGTCAACAAATGCGCCAAAGTTGGCAACGTTGGTGACTACGCCATCCAGCCTCATGCCGACTTCAAGATCAGTGATTTTCTCGATGCCTGCCTTGAATTCCACACTTTTGAATTCCGGTCTCGGATCGCGGCCGGGTTTTTCCAGTTCCTGCAGGATGTCGGTCACCGTCGGCAAGCCGAAATGCTCATTGGTGTAGTTGGCAGGATTCAGGCTTCGCAAAAACTGGCTCTGGCCGATCAGGTCGCGGATGGGTTTTCCGGTTTCGGCAATAATGGCTTCAACAACGGGGTAAGCCTCAGGATGAACAGAAGAGGCATCCAACGGATTATCGCCATTCATAATGCGCAGGAATCCGGCCGCTTGTTCATAAGCCTTGTCGCCCAATCGAGGTACTTTTTTCAATTGTTTGCGGTTGGCAAACGGGCCGTTTTCGTTGCGAAAGGCCACGATATTTTCACTGATGCTGGCGGATAAACCGGACACCTGTTTAAGCAGGGATACCGATGCGGTATTCACATCAACGCCGACCGCGTTTACGCAATCCTCGACCACGGTATCCAGTCCTTTGGCTAACTGAACCTGATTCACATCATGTTGGTACTGGCCCACACCGATGGATTTGGGGTCGATCTTGACCAGCTCCGCCAGCGGATCCTGCAGGCGTCTGGCGATGGAAACAGCGCCGCGCAAGGACACATCCAGCTCAGGAAATTCCTTGGCGGCCAGTTCAGACGCCGAATAAACCGACGCACCCGCTTCCGACACGGTGATCTTGGTAAACTTGAGTTCGCTGTGCCGCTTCATGACGTCGGCCACCAGCTGGTCGGTTTCCCGAGAACCCGTGCCGTTGCCTATGCTGACCAGATCGACCTTGTGCTTTTGGATCAGTTTTGCCAGCTTGTCTATGGATCCATCCCAGTCCTTGCGTGGCGGATGCGGGTAAATGGTATCCGTAGCCAGCACTTTTCCGGTAGGATCGACGATCGCAACCTTGACGCCGGTGCGTATGCCGGGATCCAGCCCCATCGTCGCTTTAGGCCCGGCCGGCGCGGCCAGCAGCAGGTCTCTCAAATTGCTGGCGAAAACCCGGATGGCTTCCAGTTCGGCGGCTTCGCGCAGTCTGAGTTTCAAGTCCAGGTCGATGCGGGTGTACAGCTTGATTTTCCAGGCGAAACGCGCCGTCTCTGCCAGCCAGGCATCGGCAGGTTTTGATGTGTCGGTAATGTTGAGATGGCGGGCAACAAACTGGGCGCAAAGGTCGTGTTCTGCTTTGTCGTCAGCACCGGGTTTAAGCGTTAGATTCAGCAAATCCTCGTTGCGTCCGCGGAACAACGCCAAAGCCCGGTGCGAAGGGATTTTGTTGATGGCTTCTTCGTAATCGAAATAATCCTTGAATTTTTCAGCAGTCTGTTCTTTGCCGGTTACAACGCTGGCGTGAACAATGCCTTTTTGCCAGATGCGTTCGCGCAGTTCAGCCAGCAGTTCGGCATCTTCGGAGATGCGTTCCATGATGATTTGCCGTGCACCATCCAAAGCGGCGGCGGTATCCGGTACGCCTTTTTCTGCATCGATAAAGCTGGCGGCGATCTGTTCAGGGATCAGGCTGCGGTCATCCAATAAAGCATCGGCGAGTGGTTCGAGTCCTGCTTCGCGAGCTATCTGCGCTTTAGTCCGGCGCTTGGGTTTGTAGGGCAAATACAAATCTTCCAGCAGGGTTTTGGTGTCGGCATCGTTAATGGCTCTTTCCAGTTCCGGTGTCAGCTTGTCCTGTGAACGGATGCTATCCAGGATGGTTTTGCGCCGTGCGTTAAGTTCACGCAAATAACCCAAACGCTCTTCCAGCAGCCTTAATTGCGTATCATCCAGGCCGCCGGTGATTTCCTTTCTGTAGCGGGAAATAAAGGGGACGGTAGCGCCTTCATCCAGTAAGTTGACAGCGGCGCTGACCTGTTTTGGGTTAACGGATAGTTCTTCGGCAATGCGTAGGATTACGTCCATTTCTTTAATTCTTGTGCGGTTTAAAATGAGCGCATTGTAGCAGTTAGGGATGGCGGCTGATAAAAAATCACTGTGCTCTCCCTCTGAGGCAGGGAAGTTATTTCATTTTGGAAGGCAGCTGGATGATCTCGCCGGCTACCATGAACACGCCTTCCCCAAGATGATGAATCGTCTGTGGATGTTTCTTTTGCGGGTCGATCCACGCCTTGAGCACCTCAAGGATAAAGAGGTTGTATTTGGCGACCATCTTTTCATCAACGACCCTGCATTCAAGATTGGCATAGCACTCGTCGATGAGCGGCGCCTCGACACACGAGGCGGCCACCGGCGTAAGGCTAAAGTCCTTGAATTTGTCGATCGTTCGACCTGAGGTGTTGCCACAGCCCACTACCTTTTCCGCCATTTCCACCGTCGGGATGTTGATTACGCATTCCTTGGTTGCTTTCAAGCTATCGAATGTGTAGTTCCTGTTGCTGATTACGCAACCCACGAGCGGCGGCTCAAACTCGAGCATGGTGTGCCACGACATGGTCATGATGTTCGCCCGACCCTCTCTGGCGGTGGTGACCATCACAACTGGCCCCGGCTCGAGCAGACCATAGACTTTGGGCAGGGGAAAGGATTTTTTAGCCATATCGGAACCTCTCGTTTCATGGTGAACTCGCTATAAACAGCCTTTGATTTCACGAAAAGCGAATTAAAGGTAATCAATCAAGTCTAACGCCATTGAATTTTCCCACCGATTCGTCTTTTTGGAAAGGTAGGGTGTGATTCTATTCGGGCGTGTTGTTTTTGTCGGATGTTTGCTGTAAAAATGTGCGGACCACTTAAGAGCACTGGTAATTTTCTAGTGCAATGGAATGAATTAGGAAACGGTTGTTATGAAATCCAGAGATAGACGACGGGGGCTTGTATTGGTTAATACCGGCACCGGCAAAGGAAAGTCCTCCAGTGCTTTAGGCATGGTTTTTCGTGCCGCAGGCTGGGATATGAAAGTCTGTGTCATTCAATATATAAAAGGACAATGGAAAACCGGCGAACAGAAAGCCGCTGAGCGTTTTGACAATATTGAATGGCATACGTTGGGCGATGGCTTTACCTGGGATACCAAGAATCCTGAGCAGGATATTAAAACCAGCCGGGAAATTTGGGAATTCAGTAAGCAGAAGATTTTGTCCGAAGAGTTTGATGTGGTGTTGCTGGACGAGATTAATTATTGCTGCGGATATAACTGGATTTCCGGCCAGGAAATCGCTGATTTCATTCGCAATGAAAAGCCGCCCTGGTTGCATTTGATTCTGACCGGCCGTAATGCTGCGCCTGAAGTCATAGAGGTTGCCGATACGGTGACGGAAATGACAAAAATCAAACATGCTTATGAGCAGGGGATTAAGGCTGAACAGGGGATTGAATTTTAAAAGTATTGCATGCAAAGTTAGTGATCTTTCATTGCTGAGGATGGATAATACATTTTAACTGCATGACCGCGACTGTTCCCGGCAGTCTTGTTAGGCGATACAGGAGCTGCTCAGCGGTGTGTCGCTCATTTGAAGGTCGATGCGTTAATAAAATAACCGGGTATGCTACAACAAAAAGGAGAAATAAAATGTCTGAAACAACGAAAATTATGATAGCGGTTATTGGGGTTTTTGTGATTGGTTTTATTATGGTCGGTACCAATAAGGAGCAATCTACCGAGCAAATGGAAGCAGCATCAATGATCAGAAGTTATGTTGCAATGCAGGAAATGGCGGGTAAAAAATGCCCTGTTGCAATTCAGGAAAAAACTGGCGAACAAGTGTTTTTTCCGTCAGAAACTCTCAGCGACAAAGAAACTTATGTCACATTAAAGTGGGTAGGTGAAAACGCTAAAAATGGTGGATTCAAAACCGCATCATGCACATTGAAAGGTTCGCTGGGCGGCATTTCAGAATTAATTATTGATGATAAGGTCATCATAAAGAAATAATCGGGTTCTTTAAATTCCTGAATGGATCATTTAGATCCATTCAGGATTATCTATTATTCAGGCTCTTAGTCTGTTTCATTGGGTTTGCTGCATTGTAGTTACCCATATATGTCTCGTTCATTCCAGTCTGAAAACAGATGTAAGATCAGGAATCAAAATGCTAAAACAACAGAAAAGTAATTTTTATGACAAAAGTAATGCTTAAGGGCGTTTTAAAAACATGGAAAGAAGACCGGGGATTTGGTTTCATTAAGCCGGACAATGGGAAAAGGGATGTTTTCATACATATTTCGTCATTAAAGGGGGCAAGTCGCCGCCCCGTAGTCGGGGATGTTATCTATTACCAGATTGCAAAAGATAGTCGCGGCAAATTTAAAGCGGTTCGTGCACATATTGATGGCGTGGCTATCATCGATGAGGAAGTCAAAACTTCAGGCGTTCCAAAAATCAGGATAGGCAGCAAAGAAATTATTGCGATAATACTGGGTTTGCTGATTATTGCTGTGGTCGCTGTGATTATTTACGCAGGTTAATGGCAAAGAATTGATGTCGGATTCACAAAAATGGCTGGTTTTTGCGTTTATTGCGGTTGCCGCAGGACTGATTTACCTGTTATCGCCAGTGTTGATGCCGTTTGCATTTGCAGCGATGCTGGCTTATTTAGGAGATCCGCTAACAGATAAGCTGGAAACCTATCGATTGTCCAGAACAAATGCGGTGGTTGTCGTTTTCTTTGTGATGACGCTGATTTTTGTTCTGGCTTTACTGCTCCTGATTCCGCAATTGGAGTACCAGGTCGAGCGATTTTTAAGCAGTTTGCCCGCTTATGCCGCATGGGTAAATGAGACGGTTATCCCTTGGCTGAAACGCCGCTTCCATCTTGGAATCAAGCCGATTGACATCAATCAGATCATTAACGTCATTAAAAGTCATTGGGAGCAAGCTGGTGGCATTGCCGCCACGGCAATGACTTCGATTTCGCATTCTGGTGGAGTGATAGCCGAGTGGCTGATGAATCTTCTGTTAATTCCCGTCGTTACTTTTTATTTATTGCGCGATTGGGATAGTCTGGTTGCGAAAGTCCATGATTTATTGCCACGGCGTTTTGCGGACACGGCTTCTAAACTTGCCGGTGAGGTTGACACGGTATTATCCGCTTTTGTCCGTGGGCAGTTCTATGTCATGCTCGCTTTAGGCTGTATTTACAGTATCGGTCTGTGGATAACAGGTCTCGATTTGGCTTTACTGATAGGCATGCTGGCCGGTCTGGTCAGTTTTGTTCCCTATCTGGGATCAATCGTAGGCATAGTCATGGCTTGTATCGCGGCTATGGTGCAATTTCATGAGTTAATCAGTCTGGTTCCTGTTGTTATTGTGTTTATGATCGGACAAGCCCTAGAAGGGATGGTATTAACGCCTATGTTGGTGGGCGATAAAATTGGCTTGCATCCGGTTGCAGTTATGTTCGCTGTGATGGCAGGTGGTCAGCTATTCGGTTTTTTGGGTATCCTGCTGGCATTGCCTGTTGCTTCGGTTATCATGGTGCTGTTACGACATGTGCATGATTTATATCGATACAGTGATTTTTACAGTCAAAAATGACGTTGTTCAATTTATACCTCTTGATGTTAGAAATTCAGTTTTAGCTTTAGACAAGAGGCTTTAGTCGCGAAAGAAATAATGGCTACAGACGGATAAAAATCGATGATGAAGGCTTGGATGTTTAGCGGATAAACTGCTACTGGGGCATCAGGGACGACTGAGCCTTAAGTCGCCCCTGATACCCGGGAGAGGGCAGAGCCTTTATTGATATTTTACTTCCGGCTTGCCTGCAGACTCAACCAGTTCGCCAATAGCGAAAACGGTTTCCCCCAGTTGGGTGAGGGTTTCAAGCGTCGCTTTTTCATCTTCGGCGGCAACACAGACGATCATGCCTACGCCGCAATTAAAGGTGGTCAGCATATCCGCTTGAGAGACGTTGCCCTGTTCCTGTAGCCACTTGAAGATTTCAGGGAATTCCCAGGATGAAAGGT
>JAQTLI010000105.1 GCA_028714995.1 Methylobacter sp.
ATCGTTTTAACAGCCCCAGGATACCTAGCGACATTACAAGGTTTTGTCGCAAATAATCATAAAGCGTAAAGCCGCACTTATCTGCAGACAAAGTTATCCAGCTAAAGCCATAAATTGCTTATAAGCTGGTATATTTTCATCAAACAGCTGTCTCTTTCGAATCATATGAGCGGTTTCGATTCCATCAATGGCTGCCTTTGCCGAATGAAAAGCTTTGAAGTTCATCATTATAGTGAAAAAAGTTGGAAGATCTTTTCCAAGCTTGATTGAGTCTTCATTGTCACTTTCATTAGTATATAAACGGTGATCAGTAACCTCGCCAGTTTGCGTTCCAGTAGATTTGCGACAGTGACAGTTGCGACTGTTGCGACAGTTCTAACTGAAAAAGAACGTGGAAAATTTGCCTGTTGTTAATTACTATCTTGATTAGGCCGATTCCGCTATCACCTTAAGGAACACACCATGAATGATAAAGAAAGTGTTGCCGAACATGCCGCAAAGCAAGTGGCAGACGGCATGTTGGTCGGACTGGGCACCGGTTCGACGGCCAATTGTTTTATTGAGGCGCTGGCGCGACGTAGTCGTGATCAGGGGCTTAAAATCACCACGGTCGCCAGCTCGGCGGTGAGCGCGCTTAAGGCGCAACAACTTGGTTTAACCGTGCTTGACTTCGAGCAGGTTAGCCACGTCAATGTTTATGTCGATGGCGCCGATGAGGTGTCGCCGGAATTAACCTTACTCAAAGGTCAAGGGGCTGATTTGGTGCGCGAAAAACTGCTGGCAACCGCCAGTGAGCAATTTTTAGTGTTGGTAGAACCCGGCAAGCTGGTTGAGCGTATCGGCCAGCATTTTGCGATTCCAATTGAAATAATGCCTTTTGCCTGGCAACTGGTTAAAAAACAGCTAGAAAGTATCGGCGGGCGCGGCTATTTGCGCCAAAATGCCGATAAAAACGCTGTTGCAATCAGCGCTCACGGCAGTTTAATAGCAGATATAAGATTTGATCCGTCTATCGATATTAGAACGCTCAACGATACCTTAAACAGTATCCCCGGCATCGTTGAGCACGGCATTTTTTACGCGCTGGCGACGACGGTTTTAATTGGCGTCAATGGACAAGTACAAGAACGGCAAGCAAGCAGTCTTTAACAAAACAGCTTCCAATATTTGTTACTTTGTTTCATTGAGAAGGGTTTCGGATAAAATTTCACAAATGAAGTAATGGGTTAAATTTGTAGTTTGTCATATTACTAGAGGTTTTGTCGCAAATATTCATAAAGCGTAAAGCCGCACTTATCAGCGGACAAAATTATCCAATTGTTTATAGGCGGGTATATTTTCATCGGTAAGTTGTTTCTTTCGAATCATATGCGCCGTTTCGATTCCATCTTCACACTTTATTATTTGCTACCTGATTGTACGTCCGCAGCAGAATTTTCGATTTTTTCAGGAACGACTACTTCGCCAAAAATGGCGGTTTTTCAAGGTTGCCTTTAGTTGACCAGTGTATGGCCGCGCTGACGCATACATGTTTTGAATGCTCGTTTAAAGTCCTCGTTGGCTTCATAACCTTTCCACAATCCAGCGGGAATGGCCAAAATAGCACCACCCGCGGCACCTGTTGCAGCACTACCCGCTATAGCGCCAACAGCTGCGCCACCAGCTGCACCAGTAACAGCACCAACACCTGCGCCCATACCGACTTCTTTCGTGATATCCGATGCTTTATCTGCCAGTGCCTTACACTCTACCATGTCGCGCTGAGCGGTTTCTGGATGTTGGTCCATACGAGGATCGACAATCGGACGCCAGCCACTCATAGATGCGCACCCAGTGGCTAATGCAGAAAGCACCAACATTGTTGATAAATTATTTTTTCTCATGCGTTTCTTGTTTCTCCAAAAAAAAGGGCATATTTTAACCATTATATATAATTTTATAATTTATGCTTGGCACCTTGATTTAGATGTCCTCGATGGTTTTGACAAATTCTATGACTCGTTGCTACTCAAAATTGGCACTTTGTAATCAGCAGTTAACAAGGCGCTGTTTGTCGGACAAATATTCCGCTGCGTTCCAAATTTACCACAAAGCGCGGCGTTAAATGGCTGCTTTTAAGGTCTTTGCGGATATTGAAGCGATCTTGTTGATAGCCGCTTATGTTAAGCCTGCCCTCATGCGCAGGACCGCCAGCATGCGGCTGAACTTAGGGGGCAGGCGTCGGACAAGCCTCAAGGAGGAAACCGCGGGATACACCGAAGTGAGTCAGGACAGGCAGCGTGCTATAGGGATTTGAGTGATTGCTCTGCCGTTTGACATGACGATCTAGCCGACCTGCCGAATGATGATATTGCTCAGATGGCCCGTCTCGAAGCAGATGCCCCCGATTTTTCGTAGAGGCGACGAGTCAGAAGCGAGGATTTTACGCCAACAAGCAGAGCCTTCCCGTATCGGCTCTCGCCGATGAATGTTAATCACCATGCAAAACTTACCAGGTAACTATAGAAATCAACTTTGAAATTTCTCCAGATGCCAATAGTGCTGCTTGGTAAAGCCAGTGTCGATAGCTGGAAAATATTGGGCGTTGATTTGCAGTTATCGAGGTTCAAAATAAACATCCTGCGGCGGGTTAGAGTCGGTTTGAGGCGGGCATGGCTGGATGAATATCAATGCCGCCGATCTTTTGTGTTAGTTAATAGTAGGTATCTATACGTATTGTATTTAGTTCGAAATATCGTATTTTTGACTGTGGTCAGGAGGAATATATTAGCCGGTTATTTATGGCTTTAGTTAGGCCTTTACTTTTGAATCTGGAAGAGAAAATTGCCTTTTAAAAAAGTTCGTTGCACTCAATGCTGAGCCATGATTCCACCCGAGGAGGCAAAACAGCATAACGGGCTATGCAGTATGAGTTGGATTGGTTGATTTACTCAGTTGTCTAAAACTTTTTAAATGTGACCGAAAATGAAAACTAATAATATAGTAAAAAGCACTACCTTGGCATTAGCTATTTCAGCTGCGTTATCAAGTCCTGTTACTTCATTTGCTGAGGAATTGTTTACGGTTCCTCCTTCTCCAGTTTATCAAGCTGTAAAAAACAGTTCCTTGAAAGATACGTTAACTCAAGTATCCCAGCGTTCGGGTATTGTTTTCAAGATTAATACTGAAATTGGACAGGAAGTTGTTCATCAATCACTGGCAGCTGCTGATTGGACCTCAGCTGTAAAGTCGTTACTATCTGATTACAACTACATCCTCGTAACTGAAGGTAAAACCGCCAAGACCGTAATTATCACTGGGCGTGCCGGTAATGGCACTGACGCGACTCATGCAGTTGTCTCAGTCGAACCTGCTGAATACAAAGCTCCAGTCATAATCTCTCCTAAAATGAGTCATTTACCCAAGCAGTACAAAAACTACCCTGCCGGATCAGTGATGGCAGTATCGATCCCCGTAAAAGAAATAATGGCCTTGGGTAAAGGTAAAACTGCGAAGTTTGACTCACCACTGGGCCAATTTAACATAGCTCACGACAATACAGTCCAGGAAGCGGATGGTAGCAAAACCTGGGTTGGCCACTTGGCTGATGAAGGCCAGGGCTATCGGATGCTTGTGTCAGAAGGTCCTGCCGGTGTAATGGGCCATGTAACAACGCCGGAAGGGACTTTTAATCTTGAGTCTGTCAATGGACAAACGTTCATGGTTGATACGAGTAAGCTTGATCAGGTGGGTTATACGGGCGATACCATTCACAGTACGATGGATGCTGATGCCGTTACCGCCAACGCAACTTTAACGCTTGAACAGTTAAAGGCTGCGTTGGATGCCGCTAAGGCTAATCTGGATGCTGCAAACAGTAGTGCGGCATCAACAGCTGCGTTAACTAACTATAACCTTGCACTGAAAGCTTATAATGACGCATCGCTTGCAGCGGTTGCACCTCCTCCAATTGCAGTGCCACCACTAGTTGAACTTCCGGCTGGAGAAAATCAAGTTTTGGATATCATGGTGTTGTATACGACCCATACACAAACGGCCGCATTCGCCAAGCAACGTATGGCTTATCTTGTAACAGCTAGTAACCAGGCTTATACGGACTCCGGAATCAAATTAACCCTGAGACTGGTGTATGCTGAACCAACCAATTACACTGACCAGGATGTGAATAGAACAGCGTTGTATAACCTGGCTAATGAGGTTGATGTCTTTGCCGGAACGGCTGCGAAACGGGTTCAATACGGTGCTGACCTTGTTTATCTGTTCCGTCCGTTGAATGCTCTTACGCAAAAAACCTGCGGTACGACTTATCTTGAAATGGCAGATGGTCAACCACCCAACAAGTGGTTAGGTTTTGGTGTTATTAGTGATGGGACTTCAAAAGATGCGATGTCTAATGCCTACTGCGATATTAGTACCTTCACTCATGAAATTGGACACAGCTTAGGTCTGGTACATGATCGCGAGTATTCTAATGAGCCAGGGGCTTTTAGCTACTCGTATGCATGGGGTATTGAAGGCTCTTTCGGCACTATTATGAGTTATAAAGCACCTGTGGTGATGTACTTTAGTACGCCAGCTCTTACTAATAAATGTGCAAATGGCCCTTGTGGATATCCCGAAACTGATACAGTGAAAAGCTCAGATCAAGTTAAGTCTGTTAACTTAACGGTATCAAACATTGTAAGTTTCATGCCTACCATGATGACTGCTCCAGTCATCAAGTAACAACATCTTTACTTTCTGATGTTAGGCATCGGAATAAAATAGCAATGACTTTTGACGCTATTCTGCTCTAAGTCTTTGGTTATTCGGTTCCGATGTGTTAATCAACATGCAAAAATTACCAGGGAATCGGAGAAATCAACATTGAAAACTTTCCAGGCTCCTTGAGTGCTACTTAGGAGTCAATATCATACAGTACATTAAACTGGTAAAGCCCGTGTTGATGACTGGAAAATATTGAGTGTTTATTGACAGCTGTAAGGGTTAATCGTTAGTTTTTGTCAGTTTTTTGTAAACTTTGATGTTCCATTTGCCACTATAGGCCGCTCCTATTCAGTACCCTATCGTGTCCCAATTTTCCATCGTGTCCCAATTTTCATATTGTTCATTTTTCATTTCAGCCTTCAATCGATCCTCATTGGCTATATTCTGTTGCTCTTGTAGTTGCAAGAAACTCTGGTAAGACTGATCTTGCCCCAAATAAAAGCATTGACATGTAGTGGCATCGGCATAGATGTAATAGACCGTTCCATCTTTTTGATAAGATACTAACTTGTGCTGGGGCATTGCCTTAAGGTTGACCATCTTCGCGGGTGTGTCGGCTAACTTCATTTTGAAGCCTGCTGTAGCTAATAGTTGCTCTTTATCCTTGATTTCTTGTACCTCAATCATGGCACAGGAAGATAGAAGCCCGCCGAGAACAAGTGCGCCAAAAACTCTCGAAAGGCGGAATATAGTTATATTTGTTTGTGTGTTCATCATGGGTATTCCCAATTTATTGTTTCGTACTGTTAAGAATATGGAAAAACAATTGAGTTTTATTATGGCGAATAGGGAGTTCCAGCGGTCTACTCACCATTGGAACCGTTTTACAGTCCTGATTGTAAATCAACGTGCAAAAGTTACTACTTTCAGCATCAGTTTTTACCAGCTCTATCAAAAATAAACATTAAAAAACAATGTAATAAAAATTTACATGGTCAATTATGGCGCTGTTTACTGGTAAATACTGGACGCTGATTGACACCAATGCGTAAAAAAGTTAATCATTGCTCAGCTTGACAAATTTTGCGACAGAATCATTTTACTTGGGGCAACACGATGATAGGCAATGTCAAAAGGTCGATTAACGGCGTGTATCACGCTATCAATCACAAACACCTCCCACGCTATTTGGCAGAGTTTTGTTATCGCTTCAATCGGCGGCTTGTTCTTAAGGATATGCTACCCCGCCTATGTTATGTTGCAGCCAGAACGCCACTTATGCCTATGCAGTTGCTGAAGATGGCTGAGGTTCATGGGTAATCAGGTTAAGTTATGTAGATACCTATGCTTATATCACTTCATGAAACTCCACTGTTACCGTGATGGTATCGGAGTAACTGCCCGCCGCCACAAACTGGCTCGCCGGGATGCTGCCATAGATGGTATGGTTAATAGAGGTGCCAAGCACCGCAATCAGTGTATTATCTGTAAAGATGCCCGTACCACCGGTACCGTCGCCCCAAACCGTGGTGTGACTGGCCTCCTTATATAAATTGTAATTGAGTCGATTGGCGCCGCTGGACATTTTTCGAGAAGCGAACGAACCGCTGCCACCTGTGTTGAGACTGATATTAGTTTGCGCTCCTACGCTGACCAGAAGCACCGTACAAAAAACATGGACATTTCCGGTCGCGTCAGTCGACGAACTGTTGGTAGGATTATAATTACCAAAGGCCACCCCAGTCGCGGAGACGCTACAGTTAAGTCCGACAGCAGCCGCTGGCGTTGATGTCAATGACAAGACGACGCCCAGCAGGGCAGCTGTTAAATTGAAAAACGAATTGCCTTGCCTTGGTCGTGGATTGCCCAGACGGATCTTTTTAAATGGATGATTGCGGCATTTTTTCATTGTGCACTCCATGACAGGTAAATGTGCCCAGATCGGGTAGCGGTTCTTCGGTTTCAGGAAAAGAGACCTCAATCTCGCAGCTTTGTTCATGCCAGAGTACGCGCAAATGATTGTCCGGTGCAAGTCCTGTGATATAAACATTGCCTTGCAGAGCAACCGGAAACTCCTCCTGCTGACCGATGATTTGCACTGTGGCGCCAGCCGGTAGCGGCTGGCCATTATCCAGTATTATTTTCATGGTTGCGCCCCGTGAACGCCGGACTGGAAATTTCAGCAGAAAGCCGCTGCGAAAATAAGGCGCGGCATTGATCGTCAAGGTATCAATTTTGGCATCCAGGGGCAGATCAGCCTGTTCGATGCGAATGTGGTTTTCCTGATAAGGTCGAAGCGCAGGTACCAGCGCGTTACCCCAATCGTTGGTAGTCGCTACAAGTTGATTTTCTGCATAAACGTGTACATTGGGATAATCTGGTACTTGTACGACAGCGAAACTGCTGTTTATACGGCGGGAAAAAAACGCATCTCCCCCCATAATCGCCAAGCCCCCACTGGCGCTCCCACGAAAATTGTTTTGCCCCTGAAACCGGGAGGCATCCAAATTGTAAGTTCCGACATCGTTTTGCATGGTAACTCCGGATTCTATACGCTCCGATTCGTTATATCCTGCTAATACCCGATAGCCCAGTCCACTGCCCGGCGGTAAATTTTGCTGTACCTGCATTAGCGCGCTGGGTAAATTATTCTGTAGGCCCGTCGTGAGGCTCGCGCTGGTCCGCTCTCCGAGAGTATGACTAAGCACCAGTGCGATGCCTTTATTGTTATCATTGCTCAGGCTATTGAATGCGGAAAGATTTAAAAACCAATCTTTGCCTAGTGTCAAATTATAGTTTGCATTGATGAGGTTGACGTTGCTCTGATCGCGGTATTGCTGATAGATATGGATTAAACTAAAACTCCCATAACCATTATTCGAAATACCCAGATGCAGTGAACTTAATAGCTTGGGTGCAGGGCGATCCTGAGCTAAACCAAGCTGGGCGAATTGGCTGCCTGCGTACTGCGCATGACCGCCAAAACTAAGCCATGAAGTTTGCCGTTCAAAACCCATTGATAGCAAAGCTCCCAGTCCTTTCTGACTATGACTGCCTGCTATGGCGGTGTCAAAAACACCTATTGTTGGCGATAAAAAAACGCCGCCAAGTCCCATATTTTGCTGATTTTGCAACAGTTCGGCATGCCCCTCGCCGGTTAAATACTCGCTAAAACCCTGGCGGTGCGTGCCCACAGCGAACAATCGCCCATAATCATTACTGCTCAATCCGTAATTGTTGCGGATTGAGCCGATCTCGTAGGAAAATTCCTGTAGATTTTGCCGCAGCAGACTGGGACT
>JAQTLI010000106.1 GCA_028714995.1 Methylobacter sp.
GTTCGTGTTCTTCGATAAGCAGGCGAACTACGATTTTTTCATCTTTATTGATTATGTTCAGATGATAGGATTCATAATTTAGCGTGCAAACAGGTAATAGGGCACGCATTTCAAGTATGGGCTCAAGGGTGCTGCGTACTGCCCCGAGGGCAAATTGTTTACTGAACTTTGGAACTTCATCAAGTTCTGTGCTTGCAATGACCAGGCCGGTTTTAAGGTTTGTTAGTGTCAAATATGATGCGGATTTTGATCGGTTAAGCTCGCAAGTGATGCCGTTTGAATATAAGCGCCAGTCAAAGCTGTCGTAATAGGTCTTTATGGAATAGTGTTGGGAAACCAGTTGTGCGTTTGCCTGTTTTATTGCTGTGTGTGCAATAAATTGATCAGCTGATAAATTGGCGGGAAACTCAAAATATAAGGACATATTTAACAAAAGGAGGTATGTGATTTATTCGGTAAAGTGTCGCAAATAATTATCGCCAGACATGGGGTGTATTCTGCTAGCCCGTCAGGAACAGGTGCGGCGAATGAAACCCGAACCAATTTGTACTACGAACAAACTTATTCTGCAACTGAATAAATAATGGCCGCTATTTTCATTTCAAAAGCCGGCATCAATACCATCAATAGTTGCCGGTTCTGAGAGGAGTGCTTTAAAGCTTATCATGGGGTTAGTGGTTTTATTAATGAATCGATGATGAGGATGATATTTTTCGGGTGATGAGCACTTACTAACTATTGAAGCAGTACCCTATCCTAAATGGAATAGATTGTTTTTTAATTGACGCGGGTTTGCGGCAGAATCCGGGGAATGATTAGCTTAACCGAAATAATTCTTTGACCAATAACTCAACGCCCCAGGTTGCAAGCAAGCTAAAAACAGATATCGTCAGTAATGCAACCATTATGTTGGGGTTGTTGAGCCAATCGCTGTTCAGTCTTGGTTTGTTCATGGCAGTTAGCCCTTTATAAATAACTTAAGGGCTAATTCTGATCAGGTCATGTTAAAAAATGATGACTGTTGCATGAAACTTTCATGACATGGAAATGATGTGCGGTCATTCAATGTAATGCATCCATCGCTAACTGACCCAGTTGCGTATGATGCAGGATTTTTGCAAAGGGTCGCATGGTTTGTTCCGCGCCTTTAACGAAAACGTATACCGGCGTACTGGTATGCGTTCCGGTTGACCAGACAACTTGCTAGCTGGTGACGACTGCTTGCGCCAACAGGTTTTCACGGTTCTCTTTTTGATAGACAAAAAAGGCGCCGTTGACCTCCATTTTGGGTACCGTTTTCTCGCCCAGAGAGATATGCCCTGGCCGGTAAAACGGATTCGTTTCGGTTGCCAGAATTTTTACTGCTTGTGCTTCGGTAATCTTGAATTCGGTATAGCGATTAACCAGCTCAGCAAGTTTTAAGGGTGTTTGCAGGTCTTTGGGCAAGGCATCAAACTGGTTGAAAATATCGTGATAGCTCAATTTCTGAGCATAAATTTTATCCAGTACCTCAGGGCTGCCAAAATTAAAGTTGGGCTGGAACAATGTGCCATCAGCAAAAGCAGCTCCAGGCAGGCTGTGCGGTTTTGGGATGTCTGCGCCGGAATAACTGAAACCAAAACCGCCGGTTTCATGATCGGCTGTAACTATAATCAGCGTGTCCTGCCGATTGGCAGCCCAATCCAGCACGGCATTCAAGGTGTCATTGAAACGCAGCATTTCGTGCAATAGCAGGCCGGTGTCATTACGATGCGCCGCCCAATCGATTTGACCGGATTCAATCATCAAGAAAAATCCGCGCTCGTTGCGGTCAAGTATCTTCAGGGCCTGTACCGACATTTCTTTTAAAGTCGGCTGAATGTGTCGAGCATTGTCACGGTTTTGAGTTTCAACAATGCCGTTTGCCATGCCGGATTCGGCAAACAAGCCCAGCGTTTTACCGGTGGTCTGTTGCAGTTGCGCCTTGTTAAACGCCAGCGTGTAGCCTTTTTGTTGTGCGAGGTTTAGCAGATTCCTGGCGTCCTTACGCGATGATTTGATCTCGAGGCTATTGCCTGTCAACTGCACCAATTGTTGATGAAGAACAGAGTTTTTATCGCTGGCTTGTTCAGGAATCCAGTAACTTAAACCACCCGACAGCAAGACATCGGCATCAGCGGCCAGCAAATCTTCCGGGATGCTGTTTTCCAGGCTGCGGTGGGTCTGGTGTGCGGCAAAGGCGGCGGGGGTTGCATGGGTAATGCGCGTATCTGAAACCAGCCCCGTCGATTTACCCAGGCGCCTGGCCTTTTCGATAACATTTTCCTGAGGATTGCCGTTTTTATCCAGCCCCAGCATTTCTGCACCGGCAAATTTGCCGGTTGCCAGTTGTGTTGCCGATGCAGCAGAGTCAGTCACTAGGGTGTCAGCTGTATAGGGCAAGGAAATACCTAATCGACCGTCTTCCATCATACGGTCTAAGGCCGTATTGCGGTTGGCGATAACGCTATGTGGCGCCTGTCTGGCATAAGACAGTAATAGTCCGACCTGTTGCGGCCCCATACCATCACCAATAATCATGATGACATTTTTGACTTTGGTTTCAGCAGGCTTGACGTTGTCTAAAGCAGTGCAACTCGAAAGCGCAACGCTGATCAAGCAATAACCCCATCTTTTTCCCATTAGTATTTTCATATTCAATCAATGTTTAAACCTGGTTGAGCATTGTAGCTCAAAAGAAAATCGCAAAAAGATTGTCATCAAAACTTAACCATACTGTCATTTTATGTTCATGAATTCGACACGAAACTGACACCTTTATTCATTAATGTATCCACATCTTTATTTAACCATGTGGATACCCATGAAAAAAACAGATGCAGAAATACAATGCAAGCCTGCCAAACGGTTGGAATGTTTTGTTATCGCCAGGGATGGCGTGTATGCCGGAAACCTGCCGGGAGCAGGTTCGGCGATCGCCAGGGAAGGCGTGTATGCCGCAGGCCAGGCGGGAGCTAGCGCGACGGCAGACTCTGAGACATTAATAAAAGAGGCTCAGGCGTTGCGTTTCCGCGTGTTTGCCAAAGAAATGGGCGCCAAACTCAAAACCGAATCCGAAGGACTGGATTATGATGAAGTCGATAGTTATTGCGATCATTTGGTTGTGTATGACAACGTCAATAACAAAATAGTCGGTTATACGCGTTTGCTTAATCAAGATCAGGCAGAACGCCTTGGCCGGTTTTATTCTCAAAGTGAATTTAATCTCGATCAGGTCTTAACTTTACCAGGCCGCTTTCTGGAAATAGGCAGGACTTGCATTGATCCTGATTATCGCGGCAGTGCGGTTTTAACAACGCTCTGGACTGCGCTGGTTCAATACGCGCTCGAAGGACAGTTTAATTATTTGCTCGGTTGCGCCAGTATTACTCCCGGCCCCAGCGGCTTTGCTGTCGATGCGGTTTATCGGAATATCGATGCCAAAAATATTGCGCCTTCCTCTCTTCAAGTCACACCCAGTATTCCGGTGCCCAGCGAATTAAGATGCGAACGGGATGAATCGGGCATTCCTCCTTTGCTCAAGGCTTATTTCCGCTTCGGCGCTGTGGTCTGCGGCGAGCCTTGTTGGGATCAAGACTTTAACTGCATGGATTTATTCGTGTTATTACCGCTCGACCAACTGCAAGACCGCTACAGCAAACATTATATGAGAGGCAGTATCGCCAGAGATGGCGTGTCAGCTGCAGGCCAGTCGGGAACTGGCGCGTCGATCGGCAGGGATGCAAACGCGCCGCAGGCTGGTAATGAAATCGAAATTACGACTGTACTATAAACTTTTTCTCATCGTCATCCTGTTTATCAACGGTCTGATTATAGCCACAGGCGTTTTCCCCACACTTGGTTTGTTATATTCAGCAGGTAACGCCAAAACCAAACGGGATGCGCTCAAAACCCGCTGGCTGCAATGGTTCAGCGCTATTGTTAACCTTCATATTATCAAAGATGGCGAGCTGCCGGAACAGGGCGCCATCTTGGTTAGCAATCACATTTCCTGGTTGGATATCATCGTTATCGGCCAGTATTTGCCCGCCTGTTTTGTTGCCAAGAGCGACATTTCAAGCTGGCCTGTCATCGGTTACCTGGCCAGACAGGCCGGCACCATTTTTATCCGTCGCGGCGATAAACAGCATATCCGTATTACCGCCGAGAAAATGGTCTGGCTGTTAAAACAAAGCAGTAACATTATTGCCTTTCCTGAAGGAACCACGACCAAGGGCGATGAAGTTCTGCAATTTCATGCCTCTTTATTTCAGCCTGCATTGTTAACCAGGTCGGCTATTCAACCTGTAGCCCTTCAATATCAAGGTGCAGCCAAAGAACACGCGCCTTTTGTCGGTGACGATGACTTTGTGCCGCATTTAATCAAGATGCTGACCCTGGATAAAATCGAAGTGCGGCTTAGCTTTCTTCCTATCATTAACAACTCAGGAAAAAACCGCCATGCAGTCAGCCTTGAAACAAGAGACATGATATGGGAAAAAATTTCCGAAGGCCTACAGGCTGATAATTCGGATCAGCAGCGTTTGAAATTGTCGCAAGGTTAATAGGCGACGTTATAGGGGGAAGAGCGCTATCGGATTGATGGTTTTCACCATTATTTCCGATAGATTTGTTGACGTATCGATTCGTAAATTTTTGTTGCCAGCGCCTTAACAGCTTTTTGTTTTGCTTTTCAAATATAATTTTTCATTTCTGCATACCCACTTAGAGTACCGTAATTTCCAGGCCGTTAGCCAGGAAAGTAATGTCTGCATATTGGCACGCACCTTCCTTATGCTGAAAAAGACTAACGGCAATCAGCCAGACTTTAACGATATTGTTTGGAATTGATCCGCCTATGGCGTTGATGTAGTCCTGATAAACGTCCCGCTCTTCATTAAGCCATTCACCCAATCCTTGCGGGCCGGAACGAATGACGACATGGGTCTCTCGCGCAGTCCAAGTCGGGATTGGGCAACGGTATGTCGTTTCAGGCGGCAGTTCGGCGCTCCAGTAATAGGTAATGTCCTGACCGTTATCGAATTCGACGGCGATGCTTAAATAGTCGTGGGTGGGCAGGGTGTCTTCCCGCACAGATGAGGGCAAGACATCCATTTTCCAAGACCAACGCAAGCGGATATCCGGTTTAAATGGCAGAAAAACAGGCTTTTGCAACAGGCCGGTGTCATTGTGGGTATGACAGCATATCGCCAACTCCTTTGCCGGTACTGTACAGGATTGATAAATTTCGGCAGGCCCTATGAACCATAGATAATCCCAGCCTTCCGGTGAAATAACGGGCGAAACCAAGCGGTCAATTTCCATTGCAATCAGGTTGTTCACGTCGCCATGATTGGCAAGACATTTCAAGCTTTCCAGTGTATTGCCCTGCCAGCGAATAAGTAGTACGGACAGATTGCCCGTGACCATGTCGTACCCTTCATCCGGCGTTACCAGTTCGCCTGTCTTGCTGGCCCATTCCCCCGGAAAATAACTGGCCAGATAAAGCCGCCCCGATTGCTTTGCTGTAAAACTGTGGCTGTCACGGGTGCCGCGGAATATCTTGCCGTCTTGCCCAATACGAAACCACAGCTGAAAGTTGGGTTCCAGCGTGATGGGCAGATCTTTAAACTGGGTTTGTCCGGCGGCGAAAGACGTCAGGCTATCGCCTGCTTCAACATCAAGGCCGGTATCAAGCCAGGGCTTTTGGTCGGATTGAATATCAAAAAAACGATGCTCATAAATAACATCTTCTGTAACATTGCCCAGCTATTTGTTAAAGCCCGACTTAAATTCAATAACATTCATGGTATGTCCTTTAATTTTTATGGTTGGTAACGTGCATGAAAATCAGTTCGTAGGATTATAATCAGATCATCAAAATAAAATCTTGTATGAACTGGCTATGCTAAAAATTTATCCTGCATATATGCGCTTGTTTATCTGGCGGGGTCGGTCGCTTTATTTTGGGCCGTCGGTACATCTGGATACGCACAGCTATGCAACAGTGGCATTGCATGTCGGCATCTACCGGCCTTTCAGGATAAAAATCGCAAACGACGCATGGCAGAGCTGTCGCTGTGCAATTGTCCCCGCCGGTATTCAGCATGAGCTTGATTTTCAAGGCGGCATACACGGCAAGATATTTATTGAAAGAGACAGTTCCGATTACCTGTATTTCAAGCGCCGGTTTGCTTGCCTGGAGCAATCGCCGACAGTTTTTCAGGATGATGAACTGATCGATCAACTGCGCTGGATTTATGAAACAGATCCCGATAAAGCCGTTATTGAAAGCTGTCTGGACAACTTGTTGCGCTGTGACGGAGATTTGAACCTAGTGGTCGATCCGCGGGTACAGGCCGCTATCGATCTGATTTGCGATGAGCCGGATTGCAACTTCTCACAAGAATATTTGGCCGATAGGGCCGATCTTTCGCCCTCACGATTTCTGCATTTGTTTAAAGAGCATACGGATGTCCCTTATCGGCGTTTCAGGACATGGAAACGGTTGTTTTTAGCGTTGGATAGTTTAAGTGCTACGG
The DNA here is from genome assembly GCA_028714995.1 of Methylobacter sp. Classification (GTDB taxonomy): domain Bacteria; phylum Pseudomonadota; class Gammaproteobacteria; order Methylococcales; family Methylomonadaceae; genus Methylobacter_A. The sequence continues at coordinate 6,561 of JAQTLI010000106.1, forward strand.
ATAATATGACCATTGCCGCGCTGGATGCCGGATTTGCAGATGCGACCCATTTCAGCCACAGCTTTCGCGATTCCTTTGGAATAAACCCGGCTTATGTATTCCGGGGAATTAACCGCTTTGAAACTTAATTACTTAATTTGCGCGCCCTGGTTTCATCATTCTGTCATGAGCCTGTTATATGCTTTCAGGAGATATAATGTTTACCACAGGGTGCAATATGAAAATTTTAAGTCTAATGAAAGTTGCTGATATTTTTACTGTTGGAAATCTGTGCTGCGGCATCCTTTCGATTTTGCTGGCAATTGATGGTTTTTACGATTTAAGCGCATTGCTGCTGTTTTTGGCGGTGGTGTTTGATGTACTTGACGGCAAAATAGCCGGTCTATTGCATCAAAAGAATCTTTTCGGCAAACAGATCGACTCCATGTCTGATCTGGTATCCTTTGGCGTTGCTCCCGCCTTGTTGTTTTATTCTCTGAGTTCCCCCGGTGTATTAGGTATCGCAGTAGCGTTGTTTTTTGTCGCCTGCGGCATGCTTCGGCTTGCACGCTATAACATTTCAGAAGGAGCAGGTTTCGAAGGAGTTCCTATTACTGTGAATGGTGTACTGTTCCCCGCCCTTTTTCTGCTTTTTGGCAGCTTCCCTCAAAGTCTGAATTATTGGCCGATGGTCTTTTTAATTCAGGGTTTCCTGATGATTTCTACATTTAAAGTATCGCGGATATTCTGATCTCTCTCATTTGAATGATCCAGTCGGAAAAAAGAATTATTATCGCAACCTGTTTTTCCGGAAATAGGGTTACATTTGTCTTTCATAGACTATAACTGCTATTTTGGATTATGACTGGCATTAAATTTCCTGAACTTGAACAACTTGAACGTATTATTGAGCAATTAGGAGACCGGGCTCAAATTGAGGTAATAGAAAAGATTCAATACCAAGATCATGAATTTCCCATTCATTGCATTACTCTGGGGTCAACTCGGCCCGATGCGCCTGTATTAGCCTTTTTTGGCGGTGTGCATGGGCTGGAAAAGATTGGTTCTGAAGTGATCCTGTCTTATATGCAAACCGTCAGTCAGTTGCTGGACTGGGATGAGGAATTTCTGGTTCGGCTTGAGAATTCCCGGCTGGTATTTGTCCCTATTGTCAATCCGGTAGGTGTTTGTCTGGGCACGCGCTGCAATGGCAACGGTGTTGATTTGATGCGAAATTCACCTGTGGAAGGCGTGGGCGCAACCCGCATTTACAGCGGTCACCGCATTTCCCCACGCCTGCCCTGGTATCGGGGTGATAAGTCCAAAATGGAAAAGGAAGCACAAGCCTTGTGTCGCGTTGTGGATCAACATCTGTTCAATTCGCCTTTGTCCATCGCCCTAGATTTGCACTCGGGATTCGGCATTCAGGACCGCTTAT
>JAQTLI010000107.1 GCA_028714995.1 Methylobacter sp.
AATAAAGGAGGCCAGATGTACTTCATGGTAAACCATACCAGAAGTGCAAATGTAATCATTTGCCCAATCAGAGTAGCATTGATACTCACGATGCGTTCCTCTTGTTGCTATTAAAGTTAGACAGCTTGATTAACCCGCAGCCGCCGCTTGTACAGCAGACAGGAATGGGTTTGCGAAAGTAAAGAACAGCGCCAAACCAACACCGATCATTGTTACCGCATCTAACAGACCAGCAACAACAAACATTTTCACTTGCAGCATAGGAACCATTTCTGGTTGACGAGCTGCGCCTTCCAGGAATTTTCCACCTAACAGACCGAAGCCTATCGCTGTTCCTAAAGCGCCCAAACCTAGAACCAGACCCACTGCGATAGCAGTCATGCCTTGTACATCAGCAATTAATTTTGCAATTTCCATGAAACCTCCAAAGGTATTGTTAAGTTATATAAAACGGTTAAAAAATTAATGATCTTCGTGTGCCATACCCAGGTAAACAATGGTTAATACCATGAATATAAATGCTTGAAGGGTAATAATTAAAATATGAAAGATTGCCCAAGGAAAACTCAATACTGGCTGAATATACCAAGGTAATAATGCGATCAAAATAAAAATCAATTCACCAGCATACAGATTTCCGAATAAACGAAGAGCCAATGAAATTGGTTTTGCAATTTCTTCTACTAATTTTAATAGTAGATTGAATGGTAACAACCAGGGACCAAACGGCTGAAACATCAACTCTTTAGCAAAGCCCCATGGGCCTTTTATTTTGATGCTATAGAAAATAATCAAACAGAAAACTGATATGGACATTGCGAATGTCGCATTTAAATCCGTACTTGGAACGACTCGCAGATACTCAATACCCATGACTGAACCGATTAACGGCAATATATCAACCGGGAATAAATCCATGAAGTTCCACATGAACACCCAGCAAAAGATGGTCAATGCCAGGGGAGCAATTAATTCATTTTTACCGTGAAAACTGTCTTTAACCTGGTTATCGACAAATTCAATCAGCATTTCTGCAAAATTTTGTACCAACCCTGGAACGCCTGCTGTAGCTTTTTCTGCTGCCCTTTTAAAAAACCAGACAAACAGGCCACCCAAGACCGCTGAAAAAAACAACGTATCCAGATTCAATGCCCAGAAACCCTCGCCCACGGTTAGCGGAGTTAAATGGTGAATAATATAACCGGTTGCACCTTCGGCGGCATGAACTTCGGTAGCCATCGTTCCTCTCTAAATATTAGTAGTGTCAGCGCATCAATAGCGCAAACCAAAAAACCGATAATGCTGCTACGTATACTGCTAGCAGCGGTAATATTTCTATGTTTGGAAGTTGAAAAATCATAAAGAACAGCGCGGCTGTTAACAATAACTTGCCTGATTCCCCGGCATAAAAAGACCTTACAATCTTTCTTGCTTCCAGCCCTGCAGATTTATGTACCCGCAATGCAAAATACAGATTTGGAATAAATGCCGACGCTCCGCCTAAAGCCGCCGATAAGGCTCCAGACCGGCCCCATGTAAGGGCAAATCCTGCTGTCATTATTATGATCATCAGAATCTGATAACTTATGATTTTGCTGACAGCAGAGTGATTCCTAGCCGTCACACCCAACTCCATACTCAACAGGTCGGGAATTATATCTACCGACCTTCATTAAATCAAGGAAGATTAAATTTAACTTACTTTTTTTATTGTTTTTCATCTACTGGTTCGTTATCTATCGCACTATTTAATTTGCTCAAGAATCCCATCCAGCTCTTCTAAGCTGGTATAGGTTATCACCAGCTTTCCGGCGCCGTTTTCTTTATGCTCTATTAATACTTTTGCACCCAGTTTTGCCGACAAGTCCTCCTGCAAACGCAAGGTATCTTTATCTATTACTCTTGTTTTTTGTATTTTCGGCTCAGCCTGACTCTCTTTAACCAAGCGTTCCGCAGCCCTTACCGTTAGGCCTTCCTTGACAATCTTATTGGCCGCAGCCACCTGTTTAGGTCCATCTAGCGACAACAACGCTCTCGCATGACCCATTTCCAGCTGCCCGCTGATCAATAACTTTTTCACTTCCGGGTGCAAATCTATCAATCTCAATAAGTTTGTAACCGTTGTTCTGGACTTGCCAACCGCATCTGCAACTTGCTGATGGGTCATCTCAAACTCTTCCAGTAACCTTCTTAACGCTTCCGCTTCTTCCAAAGGATTCAGGTCTTCCCTTTGAATGTTTTCAATCAGTGCAACCGCCATTGCCGAGCGGTCATCAATTTCTTTAATGACTACCGGTACCTGCTGCAATCCTGCCAATTGTGATGCCCGCCAGCGGCGCTCACCCGCGATAATCTCGTATTTTTCCAGGCCGATTTTTCGCACTACTACAGGCTGTATCACCCCTTGTGCTTTAATGGAATCAGCCAGTTCCTGTAGTTTTTCGGGATTGATATCTTTTCTCGGCTGATATTTGCCTCGCTGTAGATACTCAATGGGTAGGGTGTGAAGCTGATGCCCTTCTTCTTTGTTAGAATCATTAGACATATTGCCTAATAAAGCATCGAGCCCTCGATTTAATCCTCGTTTTTTCACAACCATAATCTTCAATTTTTCTCTTTTCTAATCATTTCACCCACCAATGCACCCCGACCAATCCCTCTTGCACTGATTTATGACAGATCTGCACGGACTATCGATTCAAACTCTTCAATCAATTTTCTTAAAACCTCTGCTTCCTCCTGCAGAATAAGATGTTCTCTTTGGATATTTTTGAATAACGCAACCACAAGTGCCATTCGGCCATCCACTTCCTCGGAAACTGCGCCGCCTCCTGATTTGACCTCCGTGGATGGAGGAAATGTCGCAAGACCGCCGGAGGCAGTCGCGGCCATACAGTCGTCAATAGCCATAGGCATAATCTTTACTTCATCCTGGCTCACATCCTTGGCTGGCTGATAATCACCCGATTGCATAGTTTGCGGCTGATGTTTTTCCTCTTTAGCAGAAACATCAGCCAACAAGGCTTCAAGCCCCCGACCCAATCCACGCTTTTTTAAAGTCATGCGCTGTGTTTTTCTTTTCTGATCATTTCACCCGCCAATGTAATATAGGCCTCAGCCCCACGCGAGGATTTATCATAGCTCAGTACCGGTAAGCCATGACTCGGAGCTTCCGCCAAACGAATGTTTCTTGGAACGCAGGTTCGGAATACCTTATCGCCAAAATATCGAATCAACTGCTCTGATACATCCTTGGTCAGACGGTTTCTGTCGTCATACATGGTTCGCAGAATGCCTTCCAGATACAGCCCGGGATTGACGGTTTCCTGAATATTTTTAAGCGTGCTCATCAATGCAGACAAGCCCTCAAGAGCATAATACTCACACTGCATCGGAACCAGCACACTGTTTGCCGCTACCATCGCATTTAATGTCAGCATATTCAATGATGGAGGGCAGTCGATCAGAATGTAATCGTAGTCCGATTTTATCGGAATTAGTGCATCGGCAAGCCGTCGTTCCCTGTGATCTGCCTGCATCAACTCCACTTCAGCCGCCGTTAGATCGGAATTGCCGGGAATTACTGAAAAACCGATGTCTGGAAGATTAATGATCGCTTCCGATGCCGGCAACTTTTCCATCAATAAATCGTAGCTTGAATAGCTAACCGTTTGCTTATCGACACCACAGCCCATGGCTGCATTACCCTGCGGATCAAGATCCACCAGCAACACGCGCCGTTTAGCTGCCGCCAGTGAAGCCGCCAGATTGACACTGGTTGTCGTTTTTCCTACACCGCCTTTTTGATTGGTTACGGCAATTACTTTTCCCACTAGCTTACCTCGGCCTGTACAGGCGATTCTATTCGTACCAGACATCTTTCAACATCAGTTCCCGGAACACTAACCGATATAACAGATTTTTTTGCTTCTATCTGCGCCAGTTCCGCATCCAGATTCTGTCCCTTCATTGCCAGCAACACGCCATCCTTGGCCAGTAAATGCGTGGTCAATTTCACTATATCGGACAAGCTGGCAAACGCCCGGGTAATAACGGAATTAAACGGCTGTTCAGGGTGGTAATTTTCCACTCGGCTGTGACAGACGTTCACATTTTTAAGTTTTAATTCCAAAACGACCTGCTGCACAAACCGGGTTTTTTTGGCATTGCTATCCAACAAGGTAAACTCGGTTTCAGGCAAACAGATCGCCAACGGAATACCGGGCAAACCCGCGCCGGTGCCAATATCGATGACCCGCTTGCCTTCAATATGCGGAACAATCGCCAGACTGTCCAGTATATGCAGCCGCGCCATCTCTTCCCTGTCGCGTATCGCAGTCAGATTATAGGCTTTATTCCATTTCTCAATCAGCTTTATAAAGCTCAGCAACTGATCCACTTGTTCGTCAGTAATATTTAAATTTAACGAGGCTATCCCGGAAACCAGGATTTTTCGACAGTCTTCCATCAGGCGCTTTTCTTCTTTAAATAAACCAACAACAGGGAAATAGCAGCCGGCGTTATGCCAGGAATTCGCGATGCCTGACCCAAGGTTTCCGGCCGCTGTTTTTTAAGTTTTTCACTCACTTCATTAGAAAGACCGGGGACGCCACTGTAATCAATGATCTCAGGAAAACGCAGGTGATCATAACGCAAAGCCCTGTCTATCTCGGTTTGCTGCCTGTCTATATAGCCTGCATATTTGGCCTGAATTTCAACCTGTTCGGCTACCTGATGATCTATATCCTCAGAACTGTCCATAAATGACAACAGCGACTTAACATCGACTTCCGGACGGCGCAGCAAATCCATCAAATTGGCTTCCCGCAGTAGCGGCTTGCCCCAATATTGCTCGACCTGACTGGCCTCTTCTGTTTCCATTCTGACCCATTTCTTTTTCAGATCGCCCTGCAATCGAGAGATAGCGGCCCGTTTAGTCTCAAATGCCTGCCAGCGCTCATCATTTACCAGGCCCAATTCCCGGCCTTTTTCGGTCAGGCGTAAATCGGCATTGTCTTCCCTTAACAGCAATCTGTATTCCGCACGGCTAGTGAACATGCGATACGGCTCTTGTGTGCCGTGAGTAATCAGGTCATCGATCATCACGCCGATATAAGCCTCATCGCGTCCCGGACACCAACTTTCAAGCCCCTGAACCAATCGCGCGGCATTTAGTCCCGCAATTAGGCCTTGAGCCGCTGCTTCTTCATAACCGGTCGTGCCATTCACTTGCCCGGCAAAAAACAGGCCATCCATATGCTTGGTTTCCAGGGATGACTTCAAATCCCTGGGATCAAAAAAATCATACTCAATGGCATAACCGGGGCGCACGATTTCGGCATTCTCAAAACCCAGCATAGAACGCACGAATTCATACTGTACATCAAAAGGCAGACTGGTTGAAATACCATTGGGATAGATTTCATGGGTATTCAAGCCTTCCGGTTCCACAAAAATCTGATGCGAATCCCGATCGGCAAAACGCACCACTTTATCTTCAATAGACGGACAATAACGTGGCCCGATCCCTTCAATAATGCCGGAATACATGGGTGACCGATCCAAACTGGAGCGGATAATGTCGTGAGTTTTACTGTTTGTTCGCGTTATATGACAGGGGATTTGTCTGGGATGCTGTTCACGCTTACCGATAAACGAAAACACCGGCACTGGATCATCACCGTGTTGCTCTTCCAATTTACTGAAATCAATCGTTCGACCATCGATACGCGGCGGCGTGCCGGTTTTTAACCGATCGATTCTAAACGGCAGTTCTCTTAACCGTTCTGACAATGCAATTGAGGCCGCATCGCCCGCACGGCCGCCGCTGTAGTTTTCCAGACCGATATGTATCTTGCCGCCTAAAAAAGTGCCTGTAGTCAAAACCACGGCTCTTGCCGTAAAACTCAAGCCCATTTGAGTTTTAACGCCGGCAACTCTATCGCCCTCAACAATTAAATCAGAAACGGTTTGCTGAAATAAAGCCAGATTAGGCTGATTTTCCAGCGTACTTCTTACCGCCTGCTTATAAAGCTGCCGATCAGCCTGGGCACGGGTCGCCCGAACTGCCGGACCCTTGCTGGCATTCAAGGTGCGAAACTGAATACCACCATGATCGATGGCCTGAGCCATCACCCCACCTAACGCATCAACCTCTTTAACCAGATGTCCTTTGCCTATCCCGCCAATGGCAGGATTACAGCTCATTTGACCCAGGGTATCGATATTTTGCGTCAGCAACAATGTGTTCGCGCCACACCTGGCCGATGCCAGCGCAGCTTCTGTGCCCGCATGACCGCCACCAACCACGATGACATCAAAGTCTTTTCTAAATTTCACTAGCGCTATGTACTCTTAAAAAATGCTATACTAATAGTGTGTGATATCACACAAACCTGACCTATTATAAGAGATAAATGATGAAAAAACGTAGAAATCCGAAAGGAACCGTTTGTGTTCCTATTCAAAACCCGGTCGCGAAGTACGCGCACCTGTTTAATAAAGCTCAAACTTTTTGCGATAAAAGCAAATACAGCCGTAAAACAAAACACTCCAATCAGGGGGGTTCTCCAATAACGCTAATTAGTGATATTGGAAAAGCCCCCTTCTTCTATTTCAGCAGCCCGCTTGGCTGGCGCATTTAATACACATACAAGAATAGGGTATCGCCTTCAACCTTTCTTCCCTGATTGGTTCTCCGCAAACCTGACAAATACCATATTCGCCGCTGTCTATTCTGGCGATAGCCTGTTTGACCAACTCTCTTTCCGTTCTGGCCGCATTACCCAAACCATCCAGAACTTCATCATTCTCCGCCTGTACCGCCTGCTCCTCAAAATCCTTGTCTAAAGGCTCTTTCGAATGTTTAACATCATTAGTAATTTTAGTCAGACGGTCATCAAGCTCTTCCAGCATTTCTATTAAATTACTACGTACTTCTTCATATTTTTTCATAACCAATCCTGCTCTTTTTTATTTTTTGAGCGCTACTGAATCCAGTAACTCGCTTTATACACAGACGACTCCGTCATCTATATTATAATTTTTTAATTTTTCATGGATGCATGAAATCCTTTTAATATCCACTATTCAACTTTTTCCACATCGAAAACGGTTCCGCGTATAGCGGTAACTTTCACCCTGGTTTTAATATCACAATCTTCTCCATGAACCTTCCAGATGGAATCATCTACTTTTATTTTTCCCTCACCATTTTCTATAGGTTTGTACAAGCTAAAGACTCTGCCGATATATTGGGAGCCTCGTTTATTCAATAAAGGGTGGTCTGATTCTATCGGGTGTTTTTTGTCATAAAACTTCCACGCGATGATGGCAACAACGGACAATACAGAAAAGATTATCACTTGTATATTCATGCTAATTGCAGGTATAAGCAATACCATGCATCCGGTTATAAATCCCGCTACCGCCATCCACAGAAAGAAAAAGCCTGGAGCCAAGAGCTCTATAACTAAAAGAATGAGAGCTAATATCCACCAGTACCAAAAAACAAATTCCAGTTTAGCCATAAGTTAACCTTCTACTTGTGCTTCTAGTGTCCCGTGCGGATATTTATGCCTGAGGTGGGACTTGCGTATTTTTGTTCAAAGCTTCTTTTGCCAAGTCCGCAATTCCACCGATAGCCCCAATCACGCTTGATGATTCCAGCGGCATAAAAATCAGTTTACTATTTTCAGCAGACGCAATGTTCTTTAATGCCTCAATGTATTTTTGCGCCACAAAATAGTTAATGGCCTGTATATTGCCCTTGCTTATCGCTTCCGATACCATGTACGTCGCTTTTGCTTCAGCTTCAGCCAGACGCTCCCGCGCATCCGCATCCCGGTAAGAGGCTTCCTTGCGACCTTCCGCTTCCAGAATAGCCGCCTGTTGCGCACCTTCTGCACGTAAAATCTCAGACTGTCTCAAGCCTTCCGCTTCAAGGATAGATGCACGTTTTAAACGCTCGGCTTT
>JAQTLI010000108.1 GCA_028714995.1 Methylobacter sp.
CGACCTTACTCATATGATGAACCCTCCGCCAGTTGTTGCGGTGCATTACCGAGACCGTGTTTCGTCAACACTTGCCAGACCCGATCGCCAAGCTTGATGGGATCGAGCTGTTGATCGACATAATGTCTGCCATTAAACGACATCTGTTGCCACTCGGCCATGTTCAATGCTTGAGCTTTACGCAGAACTTCGCATACCGAAGCCTCATTTCTATCGAAGATAAAGCCGGCACCGAATGATTCGATGTGGTCCCATGCCAGTCCTTTGGCTACTAAAACCGGACGCCCCGCAGCCATGGCTTCAGCCACTACATTGCCAAAGTTTTCCCGCATACCGCCAGCTTCCTCCAGCCCTGAAGGCAACACCAGAAAATGGCTGGATGCCAACAAGTCCATGACTTCGTCGCGCTGCAGATAACCTCGGTAAGTGATAGCCCCTTCCGCCTGTTCGACCAACGATTGAAACTCTTCGAAATAGTCGCCATCGACACTTCTACCGGCGATCACCAGTCGATCCGTAGGCTGGCGAACTTTCAGCCATGCCCTGATAAAGGCGTTGATGCCTTTTTCTTGCTGAATGTGGCCAAGAAAGCAGAGCTTCAAGCCTTCTCCGGTCGGATATTGGCTCACTTTAATTTCACGACTGTCGATACCATTAGGAACCAGCAATATGCTGGCGTCTTCGCCGAGCATGTTGCGTACGCCTTCGGCCTCTGTTTCGCTGGTGCAATGCACGGAGATGGCTCGACGCAGGGTTGGAAAGGTCAAGCATTTATAGAAGAGCCATTTGTGAGGTTTCTGCCGCCGGATCAGATCAACATGCTCAGGCATCAGTCCTCCATGCACTGCCACCATGAACGGGCGACGCAGCAAAACACAAAAAATAGCTGCAAGCGTTGATGGCCAGGTGGCAATGCCATGTATATAGACCACCGGCGCTCGCAGGCATAATTTAAACAATGCGGGAATAGCGCCAAGCCCAAAACCCCAGCGTCTGAATCCATAGCAACGATAGAGATTAACTTCCACCTGTTCGCCAAGCTGCACATGCTCGGGGCGCAATCGACCATCGATGGACTCGTCGGATGAAACCAACGCCATCTTATGTCCCCGTTCCGCCCAGGCCTTGGTCAAAACACTGGCTGTGACGGACACCCCGCCATAACCTTTAGCTGGGGGTATATGCGTAGTAACGATACCTGCATTCATAATATTTTTCCTGAATCTATCTGTGAATAAAAAAAGACCATCGTGGAACCCATGCTTGTAGGTGGTTTCCCTCTATGTAACACGTTACCGTCCATACGCCAGGAACCCGCGCCAAATGCCGACGAGATTGTAAAAAGAATAGGCCAGTTTTTTCGGGTTCAATAAAACCAGGGCCAATAGCATCTTAATGGCAGGAGCGACAAACATCTTGCGAATGATGTAATACAGAATAAACACGTCTTGCTGATTGGCGAATTTTCTGATGTAAGCCCCAACCCCGGTGGAATACATCAGCATTCTTCCGGTTCCAAGCTTATAGTGATCCTTGTCGGCGTGATAAATCTTTATGTCTGGGGTATAAAAAGCGGCGCAGCCGGCGCGAAGCAATCGATACAAGAGTTCAAAACCCTCGCCTCCGGAATATTTTGAACCGATGCCGAAGTCGTGATCCATGTGGAATTGCTTACGATCAATCCTGTTCATATTAAAAAATTGTGTGAATTCCACTCCCATCATCTGGAAGCGTGAAAAATATTGGGCTTTGCGACTGTTAACACCAATACTGAATCGGGTGGATGAAAAGTCATACGAACCCGCTACCAGGATGGCGAGGTCTTTACGCCTTTCAAATTCGGATACGATATTTTCCAGCACATCTCGATCATAGGTGCAATCATCATCAGGAAAAGCGATGATGTCGCCTTTGGCAAAGCCAATACCGTAATCTCTTGCCCTGGCATTGCCTGCGAAATCCACCTTTATATGGTCTACCTTAAAACAACTCTTGAACGGTTCGATAACAGAGTCAATTTTGCCGTCCTTGTTTTGGTCGATAATGATCAACTCAAAGTCTTTATAGGTTTGGTCCTGTAGGGACTTCATAAAATCGACCAATTCGCTGTCTCTTCCCAGCGTTGCCAAAACGAGCGAAACTTTCATATTTATCACCTTTTTTGAATAGCGGCCTTTGCTTGAACATAAATAGTCGCCTCATACCAGGTAAACATAAGCGCAAACTCCAGCCCTGCAAAGCCGTCTAAAAAACCACCTCGCAACACAAAGTGGTATAAAAACCGGGCAACAATCCTTAGCCAGGATCGTCCTAGTAAAATGCTTAGTCGCCCGCGTGTCGTCATCACCGCGCCTGCTGTCGGCTTAAGCTGCACCTCTTGCGCGGCTTTATCGATATGTTTATGCATCCATTCAATGATTTCGCCGTGATAAAAATAGTGTTCATAGGGAATATCGGAATAGCCAATCCGGCATGTATCGATGACAGCTTCGCCGTGACCGGTATGATTGCGGACGAATCGGGTGGTTTCCCTACGCACCAGTCTTGGGTGATAGATGGGATAGCCGGGCGCGTGGTTTAGGCGTGTTTCCCGAAGATAAAGTATCGACGGCACCATCAGTACATCGATCGAGTCGGTACCGGTCATCCCGGATTCAAACCAGTCATAAAATTTTTCAGGATAAATTTCGTCTGCATCAACAAACAATATCCAGGGCGTGTCTATAGCGCATTGATTGATGGCAAAGTTGCGCTGCTCGGCAAAGCCGGGCCATGGATTTGTATAAATTCTGCAACCTCGGCTATCGGCGATAGCAAGCGTATTATCGGTACTCCCTGAATCCACAATGACGATGGGATAGCGGTCAGGGATAGCCTTCAGGCAACGAGGTAGATTTATCTCCTCGTTTCTAGTCAAAATAACGACAGTCAGCATAGATTGTTTTCTAAAATTTCTGGTTTGAATGTACGGCAAGTATGTTATTTCTTGACCGCATAGAGGTTGATGTAGATGCCTAGCCCAAAGAAATTCATCAAACCGGCAAACGGGATTTGCAGAAGCTTTACCAACGCGTCGACAGCAACAGCCGGTCTTCCATGCAGCCGCAGCCGTTTTGATAACGCGTTGAATGGAACCCTGGTTATTTGCTCCATCTTAACCACACGGAGACCGTTTTGCTCAACCAAGGCTGTTAAGCCTTTCTCAGTAAAGTAATTAACATGCTCAGGCACCCATAAACAGGCGTTATCCTTTGTTCCCAGCAGCTTGACTAAAAACGAATTATAATTAGGCACAGCGCAAGCCAAAACGCCACCTGTAGCCAGCAAGTCAGACACCTTGCGTATCGCACGATTCGGCTCAAGCAGATGCTCCAATACTTGTGACATCAGCACCACACCAAACGGTTCGGATTGTTCAAAATCCTCAAACATGACAGGAATCGGCTCATCGCCATTCAACTTTCTGAACACTTCGTTTTCGTATTCTCCAGGATTGATGCTGACCGTTTGATAACCCGATTTTTTGAGCGCCCGTGTGTAAAAACCAAAGCCCGACCCAATGTCCAGCGCGCGGCGATTATCTGAATAATTGAACTGGTTTGCTTGCTGAGCCATTCGCTCGGCATCCACCGTGCAGTTGGGAAACTCGGACTCTCTGGCCAACACGTCCTCTATAGTTATCGGTTGGGTCAGCGCCTGGCCTGAGTATTGATAAATGGATTGCAACCATTTCACATGCGGAGGTCGATTTAAGAACCCGGTTCCACAGCTTTCGCAACGGTATATGAGGAACTCCTCGTGGCTGGCGCTTTGGGTATAGTGGAATTTTTTCTGTCGCCAATATCTTATTTTTTCAGCTCGACAGGCCACACATTCACGTAAAATATCGCCATAGATTCCTGAAACTGCTGATGTATACGTCATAGTATTCCCCCTTGTATTCCTTTTTGAAAACCTGTTGACTAAGAACTTGATTTTAACTATCAACACCTAATTCTACTTTGTCAGCACGTAGGTCGGGTTAGCTCAATAGAGCGTAAGCCGACATTTCGAAACTAACCCGACCTACACACAACTGTCAGACCGTAACTCTTGAGCTTATTGCTTCCTCATCGTCCTGGTCTATTACATACTTATTCTCAGAGCAGATATTCCGCCATGGCTTGGCCAGCATTACCAAAACCAAAGCCTCAACACCGAAATAGATGGGATTAGCCATGGCAGCTCCGGGTAAACCGAAGTTCTTTACCATCAATGGAATGCTAATAGCTGCGGTCACCGCCCCGCATAAGCGTCCCAGCAATAGCATCCGTGTCCGTTTATTTGCCAGCAGCGGTTGAGCCACCACGGTTCCCAAGGCATGCAAAGCACAACCAATAGCTATGGCAGGCATCAGATCAACCGCCGAATGATAAGATTTTGCAAGCACCATCGATGCCACCCAATCCTTGGTAATAAGCACTAGCGACACGCCGATAATCCCTAAAGCAAAAACACACCCTATCCATATCCATAAGATCCTGAATCCTTCCTTGCTCCGGTTTTGCGAACAAGACTGGAAATAAACCGGCTGAAAGATACGCAACAGAACCATTGCGCTACGGTTAAACGCCTCGTTGATTATCATGTAAGTAGCTGCATATAAACCCACCTCCGCAGCCGTCATCAAATAGCCGATCACATAGCGATCACCCAAGCCATTAACCCAAAATATCAATTCCATCGGGATTAGCGGCAAGGCATAGGCCCACACATCAGTTCTGAAATTACGAGTGATGATGGGGCGCTTGTTTTTGTCAGGCTTAACGCCTAGCGCTAACGACCAAACCGTATTCGAGACCATGCTTGCCACGATATAACCCAGCAACACCCACTCAGCCTTTTGGCCTCCCCACCATACCAACGAGATCGCCAACAATGGGCGCAGGATGCTGTCACTGGTCTGCCATAGACTTGCGCCGCGCTGTTTGCGTTCACCAATCAATAACTGAATACCCAGTTCGCGCCGGACTGTTACCATCAGAAGGACGCCTGCAAGTACAAACAGCCAGGAATCGCTGTGCGAAAAATAGCTATAGGTAACGCCACCCAGTACCAGTAGACCTATCGCCAGAGCCGTTGCTCGAGCGGTCAGGCTTGCCACAACACCGTATATAGCTGCACGCTCCGCTTTATTCAGGCACTCCGGCAATAACCTCATGCCGGCGCAAATGAAAGGATAGGAAAACAGCGTAACGCCCAGCGCTACAAAACCATTCAACAAGGCGACTTGTCCGTATATATCGGGCGTTACCAGTTCAGTCAGAACTCGAGTGCCTGCCAATAAAGCAATGGCGGACGCCAGCTGTCCAAAAAGCGCCCAAAACGCGTCACCGAATAATCGTCTTTCTTTCAATAGTCCAAACATGGTTCTTTTCCTTTACTGTCAGGATGGGCGCTGGAAATATGAATCCGATACTATCGGGCGAGTTGGCAATGGAATCGAGCTCGACTGAGATCCAGTGCCTAATACCATTCCCCAGAGAAACATCAATATCGCATTTTGCGGAAAATACTCCCACATGTTGAAGGTCAGTCCCGCAACGAAGATAAACATTATCACCAATCCCTTATTAGGATAGGCAGATATCCTTGTCGTCATCCATAAAAAACCGATATATGCCAGCAGGCCAACCAAGCCATAACCGTTCAACAAGAATAAATACAGGCTGTCGGAATCGAATTGTCCTGGAAAATGTTCAGCGCCATAGAGGACATTGATAGTATTGGAGCTGAGCCCCAAGCCCCAGCCGAACAGCACATCCGCAGGGCCGTGGATGTACTCGGAAAATATCCGCTGCCACAAATCCAGGCGGCCGTCTTGTGTTGGGTCAGCGTCATCGCGGCCGCTGAGCAGAGGGCTGGATGCCAACAACAACGCACCGACGGCCAGAATCGGCGCAGGCATGATCAAAGCCCAGCGATCGCGCGGACGAAGCACCGCATAAATCTGGAAAAACACCACCAGCAAGGAACTGATGAACGCAGTGCGTGAACCACTCAGCAAGGCCAGAAATACGCTCACAGCCACCCACTTGCGCATGGATGGAACCAGCGCGAAAAGAAGAGCGCAGGTCGCCATGGCTGCGCCAAACAGGTTGGGGCTGACAAAGGTTCCGAAAGGCCGCCCGCCACCCAAGATCGACACGCCGAGTATTGGTGGCGCCCACAATGCTTGGGCCACGGCCAATACGGTCTGGAGAGCAATATAATAACGAAGATAATGCGCGAATTTATAAATGACATACTCACCCGCGCCCAAGCGGCTGGTCGCGAAGCCAATCAATGCCAGTGGCATATATTCGAAAACGCGCAACCCCGCCATTGGCACCACCAAAGGCAGATCCAGATAGAGCGCATAGCCGACTTCACACAGCACATAAGTGGCTATCACGCCAATAAATGCAAACACAGAGCCGGTCAAAGTGCCTTGCCGCAAGCGTGGCTCAAGAAATGCATATACGATGAGCACCAACAGCATAACTTCACGCAGTATTCGCAAACCGAAGTCCTGCTCGCCATAAACCTCTTTCACTCCAGCCCAGGCTGATTCGACCTGCGGCAAAGAAGCCAGCGTCGACGCGCTGACCAGCGCGAACAGCAGAACCGGCAAGTCTTTTTCGAAGCGAATTTCCATCTTATATCTGGACCTTGTCGTCTACCTGTTCCGCAAATTCTGCTTCCAGCAGATAATCGCGATCCTGACGTTTACCTAACCAGTCTCCCACAGCCTGATATCCGGCCGTAAATACTGAGGGATTCTTGGTCTCCATGTCGGTACGGTGGTAGGAATAGCCATAATAAGGGTAATACGACGATCCTTCTTTCATGTCGTTGATAATAAACCCATTCGGTTTAATACCGACCTGTTGGAAACGCCTGAAACTAACCTCCAACTCTTGCGCCGTATAGCGACCTTCCTTGACGACCAGAAACGTTGCATCGGCGTGCTTGCCCATGATGGCGGCGTCCGTGGCACCCAAAATCGGCGGCGAATCGATCACGATATGGTTATAGAAACTCTTCAACTGCTCAAGCGTCTCCTCCAGATTGCCGAGAACCAGCAATTCCGCAGGATTCAGCACCATGCTTCCCCGCGGTATCAAGTCAACGCCTACATCGGGCAAACTGATGATAACCTCGCCTAGCGTGGCCCTGCCTGCCAACAGGTCGGAAAGCCCCGGTTCCTTGTCGACGGAAAACGTTTCGTGCAGTCGGCCATTGCGCATGTCGGCGTCAATAATCAAAACGCGTTTCTTGATACTCGCCAACAATGCGGAAAGATTAGTGCTGACAAAGGATTTTCCCATGCCGGGCGCAGGACTGCTGACCATGATGACTTTGCTTGCGTCACCGACCAGAGTCGCTTCCAGCGTGGTGCGCAAGCCGCGCAGCGATTCCACGGAAATATCAAGCGGGTCCTGGCTGACCAGAATGCCGGGTTCACGATCCCTGCCCTGGTCCATCAGCCGAGCCAACCGGCGCTGCTTTTTGCTATGCGGGATGGCGGCATAAAGCGGCAAGCCCACCTGATATTCCAGCATGGCTGGGTAATTGTCGTGACGCTGCAAGGAGTGTCTCATGAACACCAGAGC
The DNA here is from genome assembly GCA_028714995.1 of Methylobacter sp. Lineage (GTDB taxonomy): Bacteria > Pseudomonadota > Gammaproteobacteria > Methylococcales > Methylomonadaceae > Methylobacter_A. The sequence goes on from JAQTLI010000108.1 coordinate 7,635, forward strand.
CGATCCCGCACTCAAGCCCAGCAACGTAGCGATGGCTAATAACAGGCTGGGGTTGGGCCAATACGGTTTTTCCGGAGTCACCGCAAAATCGACGATGCGGGAATTACCCAGCGAACCAGCAGCGGCAATGCGCTGTTCCTGGGCGCTGTTCAATAACGAAGTGTAAAGCTCGGTATTGACCTGCACATCCCGCGACAAGCTCACTACGTTCTGCTGAGTGCGCGGCAAATCTTTAATCCGTTTATCCAAATTCGCCAGCTTTTGGTCGATGCGTTTGATTTGCGCCTTGGTGGCGATCATGTCCGGATG
>JAQTLI010000109.1 GCA_028714995.1 Methylobacter sp.
GAACCCCTGGATACCAAAAAGGGTCTGTTGGGCCCGCTCATCATCCCCCGCAAGGGCGGGGCCCGCCACAACGGCAGCCCCAAGGACGTGGATCAAGAATTCGTTACCGCTTTCTTCATCTTCGACAAACTCGGCGGGGAGGAGAAAGGACTGATGCACAGCATCAACGGCTATGTCTTCGGCAACCTGAAGGGGCTCGTGATGAAAAATGGCCAAAAGGTGCGCTGGCATGTGCTGGGGATGGGCAATGAAGTCGATCTGCATACCCCGCACTGGCACGGCAAGACCCTCAAAACCGGTCACGGACCTGCCGCGCAACGGACGGATGTTGTGCAATTGCTTCCCGGGGGCACGATCAGCGCCGACATGAAAGCCGACAACCCCGGTGAATGGCTCTACCACTGTCACGTGGCGGATCACATCGACGCCGGTATGTTCACCACTTTCCAGATCAAGGAGTAATGAGCAGCTACCCGCCCTTAATGGCTTGTGATGAAAGTCAGGTGGAAGAGGAGGTGCTTTGGGCGGCGATGAAGAGGGAGGAGGGGCGCATAGTCATGATCGCCGGTCAGAAAACCGCCGCCTATTGCGACGAGAACGGAGCGATCCATCCTCTTTCAGCAGTTTGCCCGCATGCCGCTTGCGACATCGTCTGGAACAGCGAGGTGAAGACCTGGGATTGTCCCTGCCACGGAGCTCATTTCGACCCCACCGGCAAGCTCATGCGTGGCCCGGCTATGACCGATCTTCAGCTCAAAAAGCGGCTGACACCTCCCATACCTTAAAAAAGGAAAAGCAATGCGTTTCGTAGTCACCGGAGAATGGAGAGAAAACCGGCTCCTTGCCCTCATCCTGATCTGGTTTCTTGTTTTTGGCATCGGTGTCTGGCTGATCAACCTCCTGCTCTACTTAGGTCAGATGGGATTGACCTATGAGTCGATCATAGCCATTACCGGGGCAACGAAGAGCACTTCCGTCCGCCAAGCAGTTACCAGAGATCGAGCAAGCCACCAGCCAGATAGGCCGGGCATACTTTTTATGCTCGACATTTCCAAGGTTGAATACAGCAATGGCCTTCGGATTTACCCGGACACGACACACTTGCTTCATTAGACGACGGAACGTCGGGTAACGAAAAGTTGTTGCCCGCCCTTACTCATTAACACTACATATAGTTATAAATAATAAATAAATTTCAATATATAGTATTTTTGTTGACATGCACTCTTTGCTAAAGATACATTAGGACCTGTACGGTTCTCACGAAAAATTTAAAAGTGAGTTAAAAGGGAATCCGGTAACTGATGTACTACAAGGTTATCTTAAAACCGGAGCTGCCCCCGCAACTGTAATCGAAGAGTGTGTAGTCAATCATGCACCACTGAGTCGGAATCAATTCTGACTTGGGAAGGACGACTACATGCAATGACCCGAGAGCCAGGAGACCTGCCGTACATTTTTGTCAAACGTTTGAGGCGGGGTGTCCTCGGCAGATGGTAAGGTTCAGTTTGCGTATTTCCTCGTATGCTCCTCCTTTCCGCCATGCTGGTCTTTAAGACTGGCGCATTGTTCAGTGCTACAAAACCTGTAAGTTATCGATAACTTGACGGGTATAAATTGCTGACTGGCTGTCGCGTCTATCTATTTAGTCATTCCCGCTCCTAATAATCTTAAGGAGCTATCCATGTACGATACTGATACCACTGCGTCTTTCGACGCATTGTTAAATTCCGGGCAGCATTCTGCCACAAGTCCCACAATACAAGTGATTCAGCGCAATGGTGTCGCCGTCGCATTTAATCCTGAAAAAATTTCTATTGCTTTGAGCAAGGCGTTTTTGGCGGTAGAGCATGGTCAAACCGCATTATCTAGCCGAATGCGCGAACAGGTGATAGTGTTGACACAAACTGTCGTCACCGCATTAATGCGTCGATTGCCTTCTGGCGGCTCGGTGCATATTGAAGATATTCAGGATCAGGTTGAATTAGCGTTGATGCGCTCCGGCGAGCACGATGTGGCAAAATCCTATGTGCTTTACCGGGAAAAACGTGCCGTCGAGCGTGCTAGCCAACCACACGACACACCGCAACTCTTTATCACCGTTGATGGCAACAAGCAGCCATTAGATGTTACCAAATTGATCGACATGGTGGCGGAAGCTTGTCTGGATTTAGGTGCTGAAGTCAGCCCAAAAGTTGTGGTTGAGCAGGCGGTGCGCGATTGTTATGACGGTATTTCGTTTAACGAAGTGCGCCGAGCATTGATTCTTTCTGCCCGCAGCTTGATTGAGCGGGAACCGGCATATAATTACGTAACTGCACGTTTGCTGCTGGATTTGATTCGTGCCGAAGTGTTGGCCGAAACTGTTAATCACGCCGCGATGCATTTAGGCTACGCCGACTATTTTCCACATTACATTAAGCTGGGCATAGAAGCGGGCTTGTTGGATAAGCGCCTGGCGCAGTTTGACTTAACCAAGCTCGCTAGTGCATTTGCAGCAGACCGTGATTTCAAATTCGGCTATCTTGGCCTGCAAACCCTCTATGACCGCTATTTTTTACACATTGATGAGCGGCGTATTGAACTGCCGCAAATTTTCTTCATGCGCGTGGCGATGGGCCTCTCGATTAACGAGATTGACTGCGAAGACCGTGCCATCGAGTTTTATAATGTGTTGTCCAGCTTCGATTTTATGAGCTCTACGCCGACGTTGTTTAACAGCGGCACTATCCATTCACAGCTATCGTCTTGCTACCTCACTACAGTCAGTGATGATCTGGACGGTATTTATCAGGCGATTAAAGAAAATGCCTTATTGCAAAAATATGCCGGCGGCATAGGCAATGATTGGACACCGGTTCGAGCATTAGGTTCACGCATCAAAGGTACCAACGGCAAAAGCCAGGGCGTGATTCCCTTTCTGAAAGTAGTCAACGATACCGCCGTGGCCGTGAATCAGGGTGGTAAGCGCAAGGGCGCAGTCTGCGGCTATTTGGAAACTTGGCACCTGGACATTGAAGAGTTTCTGGATCTGCGTAAAAACACCGGCGATGACCGCCGCCGCACCCACGACATGAACACCGCGCACTGGATTCCAGATTTGTTCATGCAACGCGTCAGCGAAGACGGTATATGGACGTTATTTTCACCATCGGATGTGCCGGATTTGCATGACAAGTTTGGCCGCTCGTTTGCAACGGCTTATAACGAATACGAGCGCCGTGCCGATCTGGGTGAAATCAGGCAGTTTAAGCGTGTTCCAGCCCTGCAACTGTGGCGAAAAATGCTGTCGATGCTGTTTGAAACCGGTCACCCCTGGATTACCTTTAAGGATGCCTGCAACATTCGCTCGCCGCAACAGCATGTCGGTGTGGTGCATAGTTCCAACTTGTGCACCGAAATTACGCTCAATACCTCTGCTACTGAAATTGCCGTGTGCAATTTGGGTTCAGTGAATCTGATCGCGCATTTGCAAGAGGAAAACGGCAGTCTGGTACTGGATCAAACCAAGCTCAAAACCACCATCACTACTGCAATGCGCATGCTGGATAACGTTGTAGACATCAATTTCTACGCTGTCGGTAGTGCTCGAAATTCTAATTATCGTCATAGACCGGTAGGTTTGGGCATTATGGGCTTTCAGGATTGCCTGCATGCACTGCGTATTCCTTATGCCTCAATGGCAGCAGTTGAATTCGCAGATAGAACGATGGAGACCGTGTGTTATTACGCTTATTCAGCTTCAAGCCGGTTAGCAGAGGAGCGCGGCGCCTATTCCAGCTTTAAGGGCAGTCTATGGGATCAGGGAATTTTACCGTTTGATACGCTGAATCTGTTGAGTGAAGCGCGTGGCGGACAGGTGGAAGTCGATCGCAGCAGCACACTGGATTGGGATAATCTGAGAACCCGCATTCAGCAACATGGAATGCGTAATTCCAACTGTGTGGCGATTGCTCCGACGGCCACAATTGCCAATATCATCGGCGTTTCCGCCAGTATTGAACCGGATTATCAAAATCTGTATGTGAAATCCAACTTATCCGGTGAGTTTACCGTGGTCAATGAGGCTCTGGTTAAGGCGCTGAAGTCTCTGGGTTTGTGGGATGAAGTGATGGTGGCGGACCTCAAATATTACGATGGCTCGCTAGCCAGAATCGACCGCATCCCTGACGAGCTAAAGACACTGTATGCCACTGCATTTGAGATTGATGCAAGCTGGCTGGTAGAAGCGGCTGCACGGCGGCAAAAATGGATAGACCAGGCGCAATCGCTGAATCTGTACTTTGCGATTCCATCCGGTAAAAAACTGCATGATACCTACCTGCTAGCTTGGCAACGCGGGCTTAAAACCACCTATTATCTGCGCTCATTGGGGGCGACTTCGGCTGAGAAATCAACGGGAACTGGCGGTGAGCTCAATTCGGTTTCATCTGTCATGCCGGAACCTAAGCAGTGTTTGATCGAAGATCCCGGTTGCGAAGCCTGTCAATAACCACAAGGGTCACAAGTAACTCAAGTTAACAAGGAAATACCATGTTGTCATTCGAAGAAGAAGTTTTTGTGGAAGAAGCCTCTGCCACACCAAAGCCAGTTTCACAGCTTGACGTTTCAACGCCTGTTTTAGAACGGCCTGCCGCCAACCAACCCTCAGTATCCGATCGCATTAATGCCAATGATAAACGTGTAATCAATGGCCAAACCGATGTCAATCAATTGGTGCCGTTCAAATACCATTGGGCCTGGGATAAATATCTGTCGGGCTGCGCCAACCATTGGATGCCGCAAGAAGTCTCGATGAACCGCGATATTGCACAGTGGAAAGACAGTAACGCACTGACCGAAGATGAACGGCTGATTATCAAGCGCAATCTCGGTTTTTTTACCACGGCGGATTCGCTGGCGGCCAACAATATTGTGCTGGGGACGTATCGTCACATTACCGCCCCGGAATGCCGTCAATACTTGTTACGTCAAGGTTTTGAGGAAGCCATCCATACTCATGCTTACCAATACATTGTCGAGAGTTTGGGCCTTGATGAGAGTGAAATATTTAATGCCTATCGAGAAATTCCCAGTATCCGGGATAAGGATAATTTTCTAATTCCCTTTATCAATACGCTGACCAATCCAGAGTTTAAAACCGGCACATTAGCAGCAGACCAGCAATTATTGCGCTCGCTGATTGTGTTCGCCTGCATTATGGAAGGTTTATTTTTCTACGTGGGTTTTGTACAGATTTTAGCGCTTGGACGGCAAAACAAAATGCAAGGCTCGGCTGAACAGTATCAATACATCCTGCGCGACGAATCACTGCATTGCAATTTTGGCGTCGATCTCATTAATACCATCAAACTCGAAAACCCACAGTTGTGGACCAGCGAATTTCGCGATGAAATCAAGGCGCTGATGCAACACGCTGTTGAACTTGAATACCGTTATGCCGAAGACACCTTACCGCGTGGCGTATTGGGACTAAATGCCAGTATGTTCAAGGAATATCTGCGCTTTATTGCTAATCGCCGTTGTCAGCAAATAGGCCTGGATGTGTTATATCCGGGCGCTACTAATCCTTTCCCGTGGATGAGTGAAATGATGGATCTCAAGAAAGAGAAAAACTTTTTTGAATCGCGGGTAACGGAGTATCAAACGGGAGGCGCACTCAGCTGGGATTAAAACAAGTCACCACAGACCGCAAGGATGCAGCCTGTGGTGATAAATAAGTACAATCAGCCCTTGCATTGCGCATGCTCGATCAGCCATTGAATATATTCCAGCTGCACGTCTTCGTGACGGGTTGCCAGATACATGGTTTTGGTTAGTGGCAGTTTTTTAAACCTTAAGCTGACCACATCCGGATTTTTGGCTTTATCGGCCAGTAACCATTCCGGCAGCAAACAAACACCACGCTGGCTGGCGGCCAGCTGTAGCATGATATCGGTTTCTTCCACGGTGACATGGCCGAGTGGCTCAATTCCGGCGGGTTGCAATACTTTCCTGAACATATCCAGGCGCTCGCGTTCGACTGGGTAAGTCAGAATAGTCTCCTGTTGTAACTCAGACGGCTCAATATATTGACATCCGGCAAGCCGGTGTTGCCTGGCAACAATTAACACCAACTCAAAATCAAACAACGGCTGGTAATACAGTACACCGTTAAACACGGGGTCTGAAGTCAACACTGCATCCAGCTTGTATTGATGAATAGCTTCGAAAGAATTAAACCGGTAGCGGGATGTGACTTCGATAGCTAACTCCGGCCAAGCTTGCAGATAAGGTTGGAGAATCGTGCGAAACCATTCATAACAAGCATGACAGTCTATGCCAATGGTCAACTTACCGGTTTTCCCTGCCGCCAGCAGGGTAAGGTGCTGTTCGGCAGAATCGACGGTGGCAATGACCGATTCAGCCACCTCCGAAAGATAATGCCCCGCCTGGGTCAGCACTAAGGTGCGTCCTTGTTTACGCCACAAAATAATGCCTAAACGCTGTTCCAGGTTTTTCATCTGGTGCGACAAGGCCGATTGCGTTAAATGCAGTGACTCTGAAGCGGCATTCAAGGTGCCGCGTCGTTTAAGAGCCAACAGAATTCGAAAATGGATCAGTTCCATATTGATGAATTTTTCTCATGAAAGAGTGAGAAACTATCAATATTCATCATATTACACAAGCCCTACAATGCTGTTTTTGTTTGTAATCACATTGTGGAGCAGTATTGATGACTAAAATTCATAACCTGGGTTTTCCTCGCTTGGGCGAAAATCGCGAGCTGAAATTTGCCTTGGAACGCTATTGGCGTGGTGACATCGATCACGCCGCCTTACACGCGACCGCCGTCGAACTTCGGCAACGTCATTGGCAACTGCAAGCCAATAGTGGACTGGATTTTATCCCCGTCGGGGATTTTTCCTACTACGATCAGGTTTTGGATACCAGTGTCATGCTCGGCGTTATTCCAGAACGATTCGGATCATCCATCGACCTGGATACCTATTTCAGAATGGCTCGCGGGCAGGCAAACGATGGTGTCCCCTTTCGGGCTTGTGAAATGACCAAATGGTTCGATACCAATTATCATTATCTGGTCCCGGAAGTGACAGCGGATCAGCAGTTTGAACTATCCAGCACAAAATTATTAGATGAAACGCGCGAGCTGCAGGTCCTGGGCTATCAGCCGAAACCGGTTTTACTGGGACCGTTGACCTGGTTATGGCTGGCGAAAACGACCAGCAGCGATTTCAATAAACTCGATTTATTAGACCGCTTACTGCCGGTTTATGGCAATATCATGCAACGCTTGGCTTATCAGGGCGTGGAATGGGTGCAAATCGACGAACCGATTCTGGTATTGGATTTGCCTAATGCTTGGCGAAATGCGTTTGAGCGCGTTTATAATCGGCTGCAAAGTTGCCCGGTTAAAATCCTTCTTGCCACCTATTTCGGCGAACTGGGCGAACATACCTCATTGACTTGCAAGCTACCGGTCGCAGGGTTGCATATCGACTTAGTCAGAGCACCGGAACAATTGACGACAATTTTAGACAACTTTGCTAATCATAAAGTACTGTCATTGGGTCTGATCGATGGCCGAAATATTTGGCGCACCGATTTGAATGCCGCACTGGCAACCGTCGCAACGGTACGGGAACGCTTTAAAGGTGAACTTTGGCTGGCGCCTTCCTGTTCTCTACTACATGTACCCATTGATCTGAAACCCGAAACCGCTTTAGATCCGACCATCAAACCCTGGCTGGCGTTCGCCCGGCAAAAACTCACCGAATTAGAAATCTTGCGCCTGGCAATAGACGAACCAGAAGCAGCTGAACCGGAATTGACCGCTTCGGCGACTGCCATCCGTTCACGCCGGGAGTCCGGTTTGATTCATAATCCGGCAGTTCAAGCGGAGCTCGCGAAGATCGATAG
>JAQTLI010000110.1 GCA_028714995.1 Methylobacter sp.
CTTGCCACCGCCTGGATTGGACTAGGCCCTCAGGCAGTATTGAACGTCTCGGCTCCTGCACTGAAGCAGGAAATGCAAAATTTTGTTGTGATGGAGCGCTTATGAACATTAGCCAGCTTTTCGCCCTGGCGCCTATCATCACTATCGCCGTAGCCGCAGTAGCGGTCATGCTCAGTATTGCTATCAGACGGAATTTCATTTTGTCCTGCGGCATTGCCGCTGTCGGAATCATCGTGTCACTGCTGTCACTGGGCATTGCATCGCGGGAAAGTCCGGTTCGGGCAACTCTATTGATTCTGGTGGATGCTTACGCTCTGTTCTATATGACGCTGTTGCTGTCGACAGGCCTTGCAGTGCTGGGGTTTTGTTACGAGTATTTCAAAGACCGTGAAGGAGAAAATGAAGAACTCCCGTTGCTGTTACTAACTGCACTGCTGGGCGGTTCGGTGCTGGTCTGTAGCAGTCATTTTGCGACCTTTTTTATTGGTCTTGAAATTCTCAGCATCTCCCTGTTTGTGCTGATCGGTTATCCGCTTAATCAAGCAAGGCCTCTGGAGGCGGCGGTCAAATACCTGGTCTTGTCCGGCGTGTCTTCGGCTTTCCTTCTGATGGGCATGGCATTGATCTATGCGCAATGCGGTGAACTTTATTTCAGCGGCATCGGAGGCTATATCACCAGTCGGCAGGATATGAACGCCATGGTTCTGAGCGGTATTATCCTGATCGTGGCCGGGCTGGGCTTTAAGCTTTCCCTGGTACCGTTTCACTTGTGGACTCCGGATGTATACGAAGGCGCACCCGCGCCGGTTACCGCATTTATCGCCACTGTTTCAAAAGGGTCCGTTTTTGCTCTCCTGTTTAGATATTTCATCAGTTCCTATAGTTATGATTACACGCCGTTACTGACCGTTTTCAGCGTCATTGCCGGTCTATCCATACTGGGCGGTAATCTGCTGGCGCTGCTGCAAAATAATGTTAAACGTTTGCTGGCCTATTCATCCATAGCTCACATGGGGTATCTGCTGGTCGCAGTCATTGCGGGCGGCAGCATTTCTTCAGTACTGGTAGTGGAGTCTGTTAGCTTTTATCTGCTGGCTTATTCCATTACCACGATTGGCGCTTTCGGGGTCGTTTCGGTACTTTCAACGCCGCAAACGGAAGCGGATGACATAGCTTTTTATCGCGGGCTGTTTTGGCGACGGCCGTGGCTGGCAGCGACCTTTACCCTGATGCTGCTCTCGCTGGCGGGTATTCCGCTGACTGCCGGATTCATCGGTAAATTCTATATCTTTACCAGCGCTGCTGATGGCCGATTGTGGGGGTTGCTGTTCGCCATTATCGTTGGGAGCGGCCTGGGGCTTTTTTACTACTTGAGAATCATCGTTATTATGTCGATGAACGTTGAAGCGACTGCAATTAAATCAGGTAAACCTGGTCAAGAATGGATTTCTACAGCAACACTCGCCGTTTTAACCATGCTGCTGGTTTGGTTTGGTATTTATCCGAGCCCTTTGGTAAATGTCATTCAGTCGGTAGCCTATGCGATGGAATGAATGTTGTGATTTTTCATAGACTGCAAATCAGCACTATGAATTGACCAAAAACAGCGTGTTGTTTTTCCACTTTTAGCACTTAGTCTTACACGTGATATCAGTCATGAAACCACCATACGTTTCCTGCTTACACTTGGAAAAATTGAACGCTGATTAACAGGCCATGCCCATAACCGCAAATAGAAGGTGCAAATATGCCGAATGAAATCGCCGCCGGAGCAGCTCCACGGCCTGAGAGTCCCACAAACGGGAATTCGTCACCAGCAGTTTTATCAAAATGGTGGCGGCGCGCCAGTGTCCTTACCATGGCACTCGGCCTCTCGGTCCTCATTCTGCTGACGTTCAAGGTCTATCACGAAGCGCCGCCCATCCCGGACAAGGTTACTGGTACTGATGGGGCTGTTATCTTCACCGGCGAAGACATTCGCAATGGCCAGCAGGTATTTCTCAAATACGGTCTGATGGACAACGGAACAATCTGGGGTCATGGCGCTTTGCTCGGCCCCGATTTCTCGGCTGAGTATCTGCATACATTGGCACTTCATAACGCGACGAGCATCGCCCGGCAGCACTACGGTCACCCGCTCGACAGCTTGACACCTGCCCAGCGCGCTATGGTCGAAGCGGAAGTGCGGACTGAGCTGAAGCAGAACCGCTACGATCCTCAAACTGGAACGCTGGCCCTAGGGCCAGCCTTTGAAGACTGGTTTCGACAGCAGACCAGCGTATGGAACGAGTACTTTTCCAATCCTGTGAGGAATGGCGGTCTCATCGCCGGAACAATCAGCGATCCCGCTGAACTGGAGCAGCTCAGTGCATTTGTCGCGTGGACCGCCTGGGCGTCGGTTGCCAACCGGCCGGGCACACTGCATTCTTATACCAACAATTTTCCCTTCGATCCCGTGGCAGGCAACACACCGACTACCGACGCGGTACTATGGAGCGCATTGAGCCTAGTCTTTTTGCTCGGTGGCACTGCAACGGTGCTTCTTGCTTTCGGCAAGTTCGACTATCTCGGCTGGAAGTCCAGACCAGGATATCTACCCCCGAAACTGCCGGCTACCCCTGTGACATCAGGCCAGCGCGCGACATTGAAATATCTTGCGCTAGTCGCGCTGCTATTTCTGGCCCAAAGCCTGGTCGGTAGCGCCGTTGCCCACTACCGCGCTGACCCTGGAACTTTTTATGGTTTCGATCTGGCAGCATGGCTACCGAGCAACCTACTGCGTACCTGGCATTTGCAACTTGCCATCTTCTGGATCGCCACCGCCTATGTCGCTGGTGCACTTTTTCTCGCCTCAGCGCTCGGCGGAGGCGATCCCGCTGGCCAGAAAAAAGGTATCAATACCCTGTTCTGGGCGTTGGTGATTGTCGTCGTCGGCAGCCTGCTGGGCGAATGGGCTGGCATGCGGCAGCTTCTGCCGAAGCTTTGGTTCTGGTTCGGCGACCAGGGATGGGAATACCTCGAGCTCGGCCGCGCCTGGCAAATGCTGCTCGCAGTCGCACTGCTGTTCTGGTTTGGTCTGCTGGTTCGCGCACTTGTCCCGGCGTTGCGCGACTCAGAGCGCCGCGAGATCGCCGGCCTGTTTTTGTGCGCCGCGATCGCGATCCCGGTTTTTTATCTGCCAGCGATGTTTTTCGATGAGACGACCCATTTCTCAGTGGTTGACACTTGGCGATTCTGGATCATCCACCTTTGGGTTGAGGGATTTTTTGAGTTCTTCGTGACCGTCATGGTGGCAATCATCTTCCTCCAGATCGGTGTCGTCACGCGCCTTACGGCAACACGCGTCATTTACCTCGACGCCATTCTCTATTTCGCCGGCGGGTTTATCGGTACCGGGCATCACTGGTATTGGACCGGCCAGACCAGCTTCAACATGGCCTTGAGCGCGCTGTTCTCCGCACTGGAAGTCGTACCGCTCACGCTCATCACGCTCGACGCTTGGGATTTTGTCAGGCTGACTCAGCCAGAGACACTCCGACCAGAATCTGACACCACTCGTGAGCGGGTGGAGATTCCGCATAAATGGACTTTCTATTTTCTCATGGCAGTCGGTTTTTGGAACTTCGTCGGGGCCGGGATTTTCGGTTTCCTTATCAACCTGCCGATCGTCAGTTACTTCGAGACCGGCACGCTGCTTACAATCAACCACGGCCATGCTGCAATGATGGGTGTGTTCGGCATGCTGGGGGTAGGCCTTATCGTCTTTGTCATTCGACAGACAGTCAACGAGACGGTTTGGAAAGACCTTGAAAAATATGTGAGGGTTGGTTTTTTTGGACTCAACGGCGGACTGCTGCTGATGGTGGTCATGAGTCTGTTTCCCGCTGGAATCCTCCAACTTGTCGATGTACTGGAAAACGGCTATTGGCACGCCAGAAGTCTCGCTTACACCGGAGGTGATCTCGCGCGTCAGTTGGAGTGGTATCGCCTCCCTGGCGACCTGCTATTCATCGTCTTCGGTATCGTGCCCATCGTTATTGCTGCGATGCGCGCCACTCTCAGGGCAAAGCATTCTACACACATGAATGTGCGAAAGGATACTTAACCTCGCTGTGCTACTGAATTCAGTTCTAACCGCGCCCCAATAACTATCAACAAAAAAGAAACAATCTATTAATTTACAGCCGCATTGTAACCATCAAAGAGCATGTGTATAGTATCCCCATACTGAACAACAAACTCAAAAGTTAGTAAAGTCTCAATAAATATTTCAGGGGCGCAGAATGGCATCTTTCAATCAATAAAGACGTTCTTATCTGACTGATGTTTATTCTTGAAATCTGGGGATTTATTTCCTGAAAGTTTGTTATTTCAACCGTATTATTGGCAAGCGCTGCTATTTTCAGCGATATTGCCCTGAGATCAAAGCTTAACAGCTAATCTCCAAAAGTTTCATATACCACCTCGTAGTGTGAAAATTCAGATCCTCCATTGTCTGTATTCTTTTACCTCCCTTTGCCTTTGGCACTGGGAGGTTTTTTTTGCCTTCAGGATAATCCCCCCAGCCAATTCTGAATCCTGCCAGCAGCCTGCTGCGCTAAATCCGCAAAACCGCTTACCGCGCCAGCCGCATCAGGTGTTTTTGTAGCTTGCTCCAGATGGAATTCCTGCGTAGCGATCTTTTTATTATCAGCAGAATAAGCATCCACAGAGAAACGCAGCACCACACGAGCCCGATCTGATGCATCAAATTGCTGTTCAAATTCCAATAGCTGAATATTCAAGGAGTAATTTAAAGTTTTCAGATGGGAAACGAGCATTTGCTCAAACAATTCTGGCGGTGACGCAATCCACATATCCAAACCATAAAACTTTACATGGGTTGGCTCTACATGAAGCAGACGATAGCGAATACGATTGTCCCATAACCATGTCGGTGCACCGACGGTCACCGCACCCGCTCCCTGCGGGCTTGCGGCATACACACCATCCCTGGCGATAACCGCGCCTGTGCCCTGCGGACTTGCAGCATGCCTGCCTTCCCTGGCAAAAATTACAGGCTTTGTTACTGGATTGCCCTCATGCGTCGAAGCAGAATCAGGCAAGCCAAAATCATGTAATGCAGGCTGTTTGGCTGTAATAGTGCAACCAACGCTTAAACAGACAAAAACAAGTGATGCCAAACTGATTAATAAACATCTCATTTGGACTCCTTATAGCCTGGCTCGCCGGGGCCGGCATCTTCATTGCTTGGCCCCAGCAGTAATTCTTGGGGATTATTTTCCAGCATCGTGGCGACTCTTTTAACCTGTTGTGTTGTCGAATGTAAATCAGTCAGCAGCTTGTTAATCTTCGGTAATGTCGTCTGCGCCAAAACAGCGCCAGTGGTTTTCCCGCTATCAACAAGACTACCTGCTTTTACGCTGAGATTTTGTACTTCCCTGGTTAAGCCCTGTAAATCATTAGTCAATGCATCGATATGGGTTAAGGTTTTTCGTGCATCTGCGCTTAATTCAGGTACCTCAACCAGCGCTTTATCCACGCTCTTTTGCAAATCGGAAAGTTTATCGGTCAAAGTACTAAGGTTACGCAATATCCCGCTAATATTTTCTTCATTTTCATCATTTAACAGCGAGCCAAGCCGCTGCATTAAATGATCGGCTTTATGCAGAAGATCTTCTCCTGACTGCATCAGCTTATCGGTTATCGATGGCACCAAGGGAATACGAGTCATGGGATTATCCCCGGGTGGCAACACTTGGAAAATATTGCCGGGGGAATCTTCCAGTTGAATCTGGGTTAGGCCTGTTACACCCTTTAATCGTAAGGTCGCATATACACCTTTAGTGAGCACAATTTCTTTATCAACTTCAATCGGCACAAGAATAATGCCTGAGTCATTCGGGTCAAACAGAATATTAAGTACCTTCCCTACAGCGATGCCCCGATAAAAGACTGTTGACTCAGGATTAAGGCCGGAAACCGACGCCCGGGTTGAAACAACATACACATTGCGTTCCCGTTCAAAATTGCCTATCCAGTAAATAACTGCCGTCAACGCCATCACCATGGCAATCAAAAACAGTCCGGTAATGAGTGCATGATTTTGTCTACCCATGACTAACCTCTTGAACCTCGCCCGCTCCTTGCGGGCTTGCGGCATACACACCATCCTTGGCGATATATTGAAATACCCGTCGGGCACGGTTATTGTGGAAAAAACTTTCGACAAAAGGATGCTTGCAACTTAATACCGACGCCAGCGTTCCAAAAGCAACTAATTGATTATCCGCCAGCACAGCAACCTTGGTACACAAATCTCTCAGGATATCCAGATCATGGGTAACCATAACTGCGGTGAATTTAAGATCCCGGTGCAGTTGGGATAGCAGACCGACCAAATCCTCACTTAAAATAGGATCCAGACCTGACGTCGGTTCATCGAGCAACAAAAGACCCGGCTCCAGAACCATCGTGCGGGCAAGCGCAACCCGTTTGATCATTCCACCCGACAGATCGGCCGGTTTTAACCAGGCATCCTGGGCAGATAGCCCTACCATTGCCAGCTTCATAAACACTATTCTCTTAATAAATTCTTCATCCTTAATTCCCAGCTCCCGTAATGGAAAAGCAATATTATCAAAAACATCCAGGACACTGAATAATGCTCCTTTCTGAAACAGCACACCGCAATTGTTAAGCAGTCGCTTCCCATGACTGGCTGTCACATCTTTCACTGACCGCCCCATAACGAATACCTCGCCCTGCGTGGGTATTTGCAGGCCAACGATTTCGCGCAGCAAGGTCGTCTTGCCGCAACCCGATGCGCCAACTATGCCCAATATCTCCCCATGCTCCAGGCAAAGATTGATATCCTGGTGGACTATTTTATCGCCAAAGCTCGTCCATATATGCTCCATCCGGATTGCGTACTCTGTCATGGCATGCCCACACCTGTAAATAGAATAGCAAATACGGCATCAAACATGATCACCACGGTAATCGCCGCTACCACGGAATTAGTCGTTTCGTAACCCAGGCTTTCGGTATTAGGTTTGATACGAAAACCAAAATGGCAGGCAATCAGCGCTATCATCAAACCGAATACGGCACTTTTCCCCACGCCAATAAAGACATTAACCAACGGCACTGCATCCGGCAGCCTAAGGAAAAATTGCTGGTAGCTGATATCCAGTGTATTTTGCGCCGAGAACATCCCGCCTATAAGTCCCATCCCGCTGGTCCATACGCTTAAGAGGGGCAAGACAACCGTCAAAGCTGTCACTTTGGGCAAGATCAGCCGTAAAGAATGGGAAATGCCCATCGCAGATAGCGCATCAAGTTCCTCTGTTACCCGCATAATGCCGATTTGCGCTGTCATTGCTGAACCGGAACGACCTGCAACAAGAATAGCCGCTAACAATGGCCCCAGCTCACGAATAATAGTCATCCCCAGAATATCGATAATATAAATTTCCGCCCCGAAAATCTTTAATTGCAATGCTGACAGGTAACTGAGCACTATGCCGATCAAAAAGCCTACCAATGCAGTGATACCCAAGGCTCGAACGCCTGCCTCATAAATCGTAGTGGATATTTCAGACCAGGGAATGCGGCCCGGATGCCGGAACAGTTCTGCTATATCCAGAACCAATTGGCCTAATAGGGCCGCCACATCCAATAATTGCCCCCCAAAATTTGAAAGTAGCTTTTCCACGTATTTAACAAACAAGCTTGAACGAGGAATGACGGATTCAGGAGGGGGAAGTTCCTGTGCTTGCCACTGGTCGAACAGATGCTGATGCTCGGGCCGTATCTGTAATGCGACCGGCATTTTTCCCCCCCATGCTTGCCAGAGAATTAATGCGCTGGCACTGTCAAGCAAATCAACTGATTGCATAT
>JAQTLI010000111.1 GCA_028714995.1 Methylobacter sp.
CGGCGGTAGCCAGGGACCCAGCCAGCCGCCGAAAAAGAGCGTCACGATGATTGCCGAACTGAGCGTAATGCCGAGATACTCGCCGACGAAGAACATGCCGAATTTCATGCCGGAATACTCAGTATGGAATCCGCCCACCAGCTCTTGCTCGGCTTCCGGCAGATCAAGCGGAGTCCTGCGGCTCTCGGCGACGACGGCAATCAGGAAAACGATAAAGCCGAAAAACTGGGGAATGATGAACCAGCCGTCCCGCTGGGCTTCGACAATCTCTCTTAAATTGAAGGTGCCGGCCAGCATCACCACGCCCATGATGGAGATACCCATGAACACCTCGTAACTGACGGTTTGTGCCGCGGCACGGAGACCTCCCAGCAGCGAGTATTTGTTGTTGGACGCATAGCCTGCCAGCACGATGCTGTAGACGGACAGCGAGGACAGCGCCAGGAAGTAAAGCAGCCCGAAATTGAAATCGATGATACCGACGCCCGGCGCAAAAGGGATGACTGCGAAACCGGTCAGCATAGTGATGAATACGATGGTAGGGGCCAGTACGAATACCGGCTTGTCGGAAAAGGGCGGGATCCAGTCCTCCTTGAAGAACATTTTTATCATGTCCGCCACCACCTGCATTAAACCGAATGGTCCGACCCGATTGGGCCCCAGACGGTCCTGCCAGACCGCCAGCAGGCGGCGTTCCACCCAGATCAGCATCGCTGCGACGACAATCACAGATACGAGAATGCCGATGATGTCGGTTGCTTCACCCAGGCCTGTATTCATAACCGGCCCTCCTGTTTTATTTTCTTCAAAATTACCTGTGCCCAGGTTTTCATGAACGGGAATGCAGGCAGACCCGCCGTTATGCCCAGCAAACCGCATGGCAGGGTTTTCTCGATCTGCACCGGAACTTTCAGAATGGAGTCTCCTGCAAGGTCGCTGATTTCCACTTGGTCGCCGCTATCAGCTTCCAGTGCCTCGGCATCCAGCGGATTCAGCAAGACACAAAAAGCGGGTAGCCGTTCAGCTATTGATGGCGATTGCAGGCTCAATTCCTCGCTTCCGAAAATGTGCGGCAGCGGCATGATCCGCCACCGGCCTGGTTCCGGTTTGAACGACTGCGGAATGTCACCGAACCATTCCAGCGTACCGGCTGCTTCAAACAGCCGCACTCCGGCATCTCCGTCACGCAGATGACCGCCTGTTTCTTGTTGGAATTTGTTGATCGCTTGATTGGAGTTCCACCCCGGCGCCCAAATGACCGGCAATAAAGCCGGCGGGACTTGAGCTGTATTGCCTTCCATCGAAAAAGCGAACGGCGTTTCCGGATCAAGCGGCTGGCCTGGTTCGCTGACCTTGATGTCGGCGTGCATGGCGGTACGCCCGCTGTAACGGTGGGGCTGCCTTGGGATCTTGCTGCCTTTGACGGTGTAATCTGGACCTGGCGCGGAGTTGACGATAGCGGCAAGGTCGGGAAATGCGCTTGCGCAAGCCGCCGTAAGCGCATTGTGATGCTGCCATTGGGGATCATCCATGACTTCCGTCAGCCACTTCCAGCTGCCTCGTACCGGCTCTGTTGCCGGGTAAACCGGGAAATAACGCTGAGCACGTCCTTCATTATTGACCCATGTGCCTTCGGATTCGGCGAAAGTCGCCGCAGGCAGCAACAAGTCGGCTTGCTCCGTGGTTTTATTTTTGAGGCTGTCGAGGACGACCACATCTGCAGCGGTTTCCAGAAACAGGTCCACGTTTTGAACCGGCGCCCGACGGTAGAGATCGTTCTCAAGAATAATCACGCTTTCGGCCAAGCCGTTGCCGACACGTTCGAAGGCCTGTTGCAATCGTCTTCCGCCCATAATTGCCAAACCAAGGCTGTTACATTCCGGAACGGTGAACGTCAGCTGTTTATCTGTTGACGGCAACGCCCTGGCGACGTTGTAGGCCGCCTGAATGACGGCGAGGCTTGCACAACTCGTTCCCGATACGATCAGCGGACGCTTCGCCTGTTTCAGGCTGTCAGCGATGGCTGACGCCAGGGCTTGTTCGGTATCGCCCAAATCGATGGGCGCGGGAGCCGACCCATCAAGACAGTGGGCGATGGCAAAGCCCAAACGGGCAATATCTTCAGCGCTGCCTCGATATGTATTCGCCGCAACGTCATCCAGGCGGGTGGCGCAAATGCTGGCAATAAACACGGGACTTTGTGCCTGATTCTCCAAAGCCCTGACTGCTGCATCCTGCCAAGGCAAAATGTGCAGGGTGCGGGCCATATCGAATGCTGCATTGCGCGCCGCCTGCCGCAACGAAAGCGCCAGCCTTGGGGCGCTGTGGGTCACGTCTTCACCAAGAATCAGTACGGCATCGGCTTGTTCGACTTCCTGCAGGGAGGGGGAATGGATGCCGCCGTTGCGCATCAGCTCGACAATAGTGTTAAGCAGGGTATGTTCCGTATCCTCCAAACCGAGGAAGAAATTTTCTTCTCCAACCAGCATGCGCAAGGCAAAATTGGCTTCGAGGGAAGCGCGCGGAGAACCGATGCCTATTGCCGGTTTGTCAGCTTCCAGCAGCTGACGTAAATGGTTTTCCGCCGCATTGACTGTGATGTCCGAATAGTCATTAAGCAGCGGTTTTCGGAGGCGTTCAGGACTGTTGACGAAATCGTATCCGAAACGGCCCCGGTCGCAGAGAAAATAGCCATTGACCTCACCGTTATAGCGGTTGATAACGCGCCTGAGTTCTCCGTAGCGTTCCCCGGGAGCGGTGTTGCAGCCCAGGCCGCAATGTGCGCAAACCGATGGCGCCGTCTGCAAATCCCATTTCCGCGCATAGTGGGCGCTGAAGGTTTTGTCGGTGAAGACGCCGGTAGGACAAACCTCGACCAGATTGCCGCTAAATTCGCTTTCCAGCGTGCCGTCCTCAAAACGGCCGAAATAGACGTTGTTATGGACACCGAGAACCTGAAGATCATTGCCCCCGGCATAGTCGTCATAGAAACGCACGCAGCGGTAGCAGGCGATGCAGCGGTTCATTTCGTGATTGATAAAGGGGCCGAGATTCTGGTTGTTATGGGTTCGTTTCTGGCCTCGGTAGCGGCGAAAGGTGTGCCCGGTCATGACCGTCATGTCCTGGAGATGGCATTCGCCGCCTTCTTCGCACACCGGACAGTCGTGGGGATGGTTGGTCATCAGCAGTTCAATATTATCATTGCGGAATTGCCGCGCCTGTTCGGCGACTATGGAAATGCGCATGGCATCCGCCACCGGAGTCATGCAAGCCATGACCAACCGCCCGCACTTGTCTTCGGCATTCTTATACTGGATGACCGCGCATTGCCGACAGGCACCCGCCGACCCCAGCGCAGGATGCCAGCAAAAATAGGGGAGATCCAGACCCAGAGACAAGCAGGCGGACAACAGATTGCTGCCGTCCAGGACATCATAAGTCTGACCGTCGATTTCGATGCGGGCCATCACACAGGCTCCTTGATGGTGTTATTGGCTGTGATGTAGCGTTCAAAATCGGCGCGGAAATATTTAAGCGCGCTTTGCAGCGGCTCCATGGCTCCCGGGGCCAAGGCACAAAAGGTATTTCCTGGCCCCAGCATGCGCGTCAATCCAGCCAAGGTATCAAGATCTTCCATCCGGCCTTTCCCGGCAATGATGTCTTTCATCAAAGTTACCGTCCAAGGCAGACCGTCCCGGCATGGCGTACACCATCCGCATGATTCCTGGGCAAAAAACTGTTCCAGGTTCAGCACCATTTGTACCGGGCAGGTTTTGTCATCGAGAACAATCAGGGTTCCGGTGCCCATTCGGCTGCCGGCTTTAGCCACGGCCTCGTAATCCATGACTACATCCAGATGTTCGGGCAGCAGGAAATCGGTTGATGCGCCGCCGGGCAAAAAGCCGCGCAGCTTGTAACCGTCCCGCATGCCGCCGGCATGTTGCTCGATGATTTCCCGAATGGGGGTGCCCATCGGCAGTTCCCACAAACCGGGATTCTTGACGCGACCACTTGCCCCGAACAGCTTGGTTCCTTTATCGACGCCCCGTGCCAGCCCCTGATACCACTCGACGCCATAATGTAGAATGTGCGGCACGTTGCATAAGGTTTCCACGTTATTGACCACGGTTGGCTTGCCCCAAAGCCCGCTAACCAGAGGGAAGGGCGGTTTGGCGCGGGGCGTGGCACGTTTTCCTTCCAAGGCATTGAGCAGTGCCGTTTCCTCGCCGCAGATATAGCGTCCAGCACTGGTATGTAGAACTATGTCCAGGTTGAAATCGGAATTCAAGACATGTTCGCCCAGGTAACCCTTAGATCGGGCTTCCAGCAAAGCATTCTCAAGACGCAGCTTGGCAAGGTGGTATTCCCCGCGTAAAAATATATAGGCCATATGGGCCTGGATGGCATAGGCCGCAATGATCATGCCCTCGATTAACTGATGCGGGTCTTGCTCCAGCAGCATTCTGTCCTTGAACGTTCCCGGTTCCATTTCATCGGCATTGGCGACCAGATAACGCGTTTGGGATATATTATCCATGGGAACCAAACTCCATTTGAGGCCGGTGCCAAATCCCGCTCCGCCCCTGCCACGCAGATCAGCATCCTTAACCCATTGCTGCACGTCTTTCGGCTGCAATTCTGCGATTGCCTTGCGCAGCCCTTGATAACCGCCCGTGCTCTCGTAATCAGCAAGCGTGGCAAAGGGACGATCCGGACGGATGTTTTTAGTCAGCGGTTTATCCATTTTTTCCATAGCGCGTTACCTTCCGAAAATCTTGTTAACGGCATCTTCTGTGATGTCGAGCTTCAGCTCATCGCCAACCATCACGACCGGTGCATGATCGCAGGCGCCCAGGCAAACGATCGGCAATATCGTGTATTCGCCGTCCGCAGACATTTCGCCCGGCTCTACGTTCAAATGACGGCACAAGCGCTCACGTATCTGATCGCTACCCAGCATCCAGCAGGTGACGCTGTTGCAATAATGTATGACGGTCTTGCCCACGGGTTGGCGGTAAATCAGGTTGTAGAAGGTCGCTACTCCTTCAAGTTGTGCCGGCGATATGTCCATCAGCTCGGCCACGGCAACCAGGCATTCGTCGGAAACCCAGCGCCGGTGTTTCTGAACGATTTTCAGTGCCTCGATAGAGACGGCGGTTTTATCTTCGTAATGACGCATCTCAGCATTAATCTCCCGGATTTCTGCGGGACTTAAACCTTTAAAAACTTGTTTTTCCGTTTGCTCTTTCATCTTAGCGGTCCACGTCGGCCATGACAAAATCGATGCTGGCCAATATCGCAACCAGATCGGCGACCATCATTCCTCGGCTCATCAGCGGAATCATTTGTAAATGCGGGAAAGAGGGTGTGCGGATACGGGTACGGTACGACATAGTGCCGCCATCGCTGGTCAGATAGTAAGCATTCAATCCCTTGGTTGCCTCGATGGTCACACAGGACTCGCCGGCAGGAATCACCGGCCCCCAGCTCGAGTTAAGAAAATGCTGGATCAGGGTTTCTATATCATGCAGCGTTTTCTCTTTGGGCGGCGGCGTGGTCAACGGATGACAGGCCTTGTAAGGTCCTTCCGGCATATTTTCCAGGCATTGTTTGATAATGCGAAGGCTCTGGCGCATTTCCTCAACCCGCACGGTGCAACGATCGTAGCAGTCGCCGCGATTGCCGGTGGGTATTTCAAATTCGTAGTTTTCGTAGCCCGAGTAAGGTCGCTCTTTACGGTAATCCCATGCAAAGCCGGTGGCCCTGAGGCCCGCGCCGGTCACGCTCCAATCGATGGCTTCCGCCGTGGTATAAGCGCCGATGCCTTGAGTCCGGCGCTTGAGCGTACTGTTTTGCAGCACCAGCTTGTCATATTGGTCCAGCCGGGCAGGCAAATAGTCGATAAACTCGCGTATGCATTTATCCCAACCTCTGGGCAAATCCATGGCAACTCCGCCGATCCGGAAGTAACTGGAATGCATGCGTGCGCCGCTGATCGATTCCAGAATATCGAATACCTTTTCGCGATCGATAAACATATAAAAGATTGGCGACATCTGGCCCACGTCCTGGGCGTAGGTGCCGTAAAACAACAGATGGCTGGCAAGACGGTAGAGTTCGCAGATCATCACGCGGATAACCTGAGCACGCTCCGGAACTTCGATGCCGGCCAGCTGCTCCACGGCAAGCACATAAGGCAGATTGTTCATGGATCCGCCCAGATAATCGACCCGGTCCGTATAAGGGATGTAGGTGTGCCAGGACTGCCTCTCGCCCATCTTTTCCGCGCCGCGATGGTGATAACCGATGTCGGGCAGCGCATCAATAATTTCTTCGCCATCCAGTTGCAAGGCGATACGAAACGCACCGTGTACACTGGGATGATTAGGACCCATATTTAGAAACATGAAATCGCTGTCTTCGCTATGCCGCCGCATGCCCCAATCCTCCGGCACGAAGCGCAGGGCGTCTTGCTCGATTTCCTGAAGTTGGTCGGAAAGGCTGAAAGGTTCCATTTCGGTCGCACGGGCATAATGTTCCTTGCGTAACGGATGCCCCTGCCAGGTTGGCGGCATGATAATGCGCCGAAGATGCGGGTGGCCATCAAAGACGATGCCGAACATATCCCACACCTCGCGCTCGTACCAATTGGCCGAGGGCCACATATCGCTGATCGTCGGGAGTGACAAGTCGGCGTCTATCAAGGCAACTTTGAGACGGATATCCTCGTTGCGGTCGAACGAGAGCAAATGATAGATGACGGTAAATTCACTGTCGGGAAGGCCTTGCCGGTGAGTGCGCTGGCGCTCGTCGATGGCCGTCAGGTCGAACAGCAGTGCATAGGGGGATATTACCTGCAATTTTAGATAGCGGAGGAGGGTGCGCAGGTTATGCCGGGAAACCCAAAGCGTGGTTATGCCGTCGCGGGTCGGCTGGATGGTAAAGTCATTGACGCCTGTTCGCTCCGTCAGTTCGCGCACGATCTGCGGCGCGTAAGAAGGAATATCGACTTTGTCAGCGTTACGGTCCAATGTATATTCCTCCTGATTCATTTCATTTGTCCTGAACTGGCTATATTTCGTCCGGATCTCTCAATTGCCGGGCATGCATCCTTTCTTCCGTCAGTAAATCACGGTAACTGGGTCTGGGTGATTTGATCACCGTTTGATCGCCGACCACCCAGCTTAACGGGCGCCTTTCCTTGCCTATCGCATCCTGCAACAGCATCAATCCTTGCAGCAGCGCTTCAGGGCGGGGAGGGCAGCCAGGCACATAAACATCTACCGGTAAAAACTTGTCCACGCCTTGCACGACGCTGTAAATATCATACATGCCGCCGGAGTTGGAGCAGGAACCCAGGGATATGACCCAGCGCGGCTCAAGCAGTTGATCATAGAGCCGTTTGACCACAGGCGCCATTTTCCGGAAAACCGTACCCGAAATAATGATCAGATCCGCCTGACGCGGCGATCCCCGGATCACTTCAGAACCGAACCGGGCGATGTCATGACGGCTGGTGAATGCGGTCGCCATCTCCACGTAGCAGCAAGACAGGCCGAAGTTAAAAGGCCAGACGGAATTGGACTGTCCCCAGGCGACCATGTCCTCAAGCCTGGCGAACAGGAAATTTCGCCGCAGCGCTTCTTCATAAGTCTGCTGCCCGGGTTGTGGGGCGGGATCAGTCTCCGCTTTGGTTAGAGTCCAATGCATGATTTTTCCTAGGGTCTGCTGATGCGCTGTCTGCGGGTACGCCAATCAAGGGCGCCGACTGCCCACAGGTAAATCAATGCCGCGATTAAGACGCTGATAAAAATCAGCGCTTCGATAAAACCGGACCAGCCTGATTCCTGCAATGCCACCGACCAGGCAAACAGGAATACGCTTTCCATATCGAAAATAAC
>JAQTLI010000112.1 GCA_028714995.1 Methylobacter sp.
GCCTAATAGCAGCATGCCGTGATGCAGCAGCGGCAACATCATCGATAATAATGTGCTTTCCTGTCCGCCGTGCATGCTGCCGGTTGAGGTGAATACTCCGGCGGGTTTGCCGGACAAGGCGCCTGAAAACCAGATTTCGGTGGTGCTGTCGATAAAGTATTTTAGCGGCGCGGCCATATTGCCAAAATGGGTTGGGCTGCCCAGCGCCAGACCGTCGCAGGATTTCAAATCGTCAAGCGTAGCGTAAGGTGCGCCGTGGGCGGGGATGCTTTCTGCCGTCTTTTCACAAACAGTTGAAACATCGGGAACAGTTCTGAGCACCGCTTCAGCGCCATCAACCGATACTACGCCGCGAGCGATATGATTAGCCATTTCTGCGGTTGCGCCATTGCGGGAAAAAAACAGAACCAGAATTTTTATCATAAGATTAATAATTATAGGATGGCCAGTACAGCTTCCGGTGGACGGCCGATAGCGGCCTTGCCGTTGGTGATAACAATAGGCCGCTCAATTAAAATGGGATTGTTCACCATGCCTTTAATCAGCGCCTGTCGATCCAGTGAGGTGTCATCCAGGCTGTTTGCCTTATATTCGCTTTCTTGCCTGCGCATTAACTCGCGCGGCTCCATGTCCAGTTTTTTCAGAATATCATCCAGTTCCTGAGCGCTTGGAGGCGTTTTAAGATACTCAATAATCTCCGGCTCGATGCCTTGTTCCTGAATCAATTGCAACGTTTGACGTGATTTGCTGCAACGGGGATTGTGATAGATTTTTACGCTCATGGTTCCACGCTCATTAAAGTAAAAAAGCTATAATAACATTTTTAACAAAACTCACGCTTTGGAAAAGGCAATAACAATGATTATGGACAGAGCAATGGATCGAGTATTGGATCGAATTAAGCAGTACTGGTTATTGGCGCGATTTGACAAGCCTATCGGCATCCTGATTTTATTGTGGCCGGCATTGTGGGCATTGTGGGTCGCCAGTGACGGCAAACCCGACTTGCTGGTTTTGACCGTTATTTGTCTGGGAGTTGTGTTGATGCGAGCTGCCGGTTGCGTGATTAATGATTATGCCGATCGCGACTTTGACCCGCATGTGGAGCGCACCAAGCAGCGGCCAATTGCTGCAGGCAAGGTTAAACCCGAGGAAGCGCTGATGGTTTTTGTGGTGCTGTGTTTATGCTCTTTTGCCCTGGTGTTATTGCTCAATATCTACACCATCATGCTGTCATTCATCGCTGCATTTCTCGCCGCCAGCTATCCGTTTATGAAGCGTTATACCCAGCTGCCCCAGGCCTATTTGGGTATAGCCTTTGGCTGGGCGGTGCCGATGGCCTTTTCCGCGCAGACAAACAGCATTCCTCCCGTGGCATGGGTGATGTATTTGGCCGTCGTATTATGGGCACTGGTTTATGACACCATGTACGCCATGGTCGATAAGGATGATGATTTAAAGATTGGCGTTAAATCGACAGCCATACTGTTCGGCGTTTACGACCGTCAAATTATGGGCGCCCTGCTGATCATCATACTCGGCCTTCTGATTGCAGTGGGGCAGATGGCGCACACCGGCTGGCCTTATTATCTCGGCGTTCTGGTCGCGGCAAGCCTGTCAGCTTACCAGCAGAAATTGATTTTTCACCGGGAAAAAACGCTTTGTTTCAAAGCGTTTTTAAACAACAACTGGTTTGGCCTAGCGATATTTTCAGGGTTACTGGTCGATTACTGGCTCCGCTGACTGCTGCACGGCTAGGTTAGCCTGTCGCAACCGGCCTGTTTTTATTCCTGATCCACTCGCTCCAGGATCCCGCATACAGTTTAGAGCCCGATAATCCGGCGTGCTCCATCGCCAGTAAGTTATGGCAGGCGGTGACGCCGGAGCCGCACATGTGGACTACATGTTGCGGTGATGTATTGCCTATCAGTTGTTTAAATTGTTCGTGTAATTTATCGGCGGATAAAAACAAGCCATTGCTATCCAGATTTAACTGAAAAGTCCTGTTTAATGCGCCTGGAACATGGCCTGCAACCGGGTCGATGGGTTCTTGTTCGCCGCGATAGCGGTTAGGCGTTCTGGCGTCGATCAGGCAAATGGATTTTCGGGCCAGACTGTTTTGTACCTGTAAGGCATTAAGCCATGCCGTATCGTTCAAATATGGCCTGAACGTGGCGGGCTTCACCGTGGGCAAGGCTGTGGTTATGGGAAGTCCGAGTTTTTGCCATTGCTTGATGCCGCCATCCAATACGGCAACTTTGTCATGTCCCATGCAACGCAGTAACCACCAGAGACGGCCTGCAAAAGCGCCTCCTGCATCGTCATAAGCAACAACCTGTGCGTTGTTGGTTATGCCCCAGTTGCCCAGTTTTTTTGCCAATATAGCAAAGTCGGGCAAAGGGTGACGACCGGTAAAATCGGTGATAGCCGAAGAAAGGTCCTTGTCCAGATGGGCATAGCGGGCATTGGGGATGTGCCCATGCCGGTAGGCTTTTGCACCGGCTTCGGTATCCGTTAATGAAAACCGGCAGTCAACGATGACCCAATTGGAATTATTAAGCTGCTGGTTGAGTATTTCTGCGGAAATGAGAGTGGTGTAGTTCATATTCTAATACCGTTAAGATGATTTTGCCGATGTGCTGGCTGCTTTCCATGAGTTGATGGGCTTTTGCGGCATCGGTGAGCGCAAAAGTTGAATGTATAACTGGTTTGATTTTTCCGGATTCTAATAAAGGCCAGACCTTTTCAATCAATTCGCCTGCGATTGCGGATTTAAAGACATCGTCCCTGGACCTTAAGGTAGAGCCGGTAATGGTGAGCCGTTTAAGCATGATGGGCAGCAGGTTTATCTCGGCTTTGGGGCCCATTTGAACGGCGATTTGCACCAGGCGGGCATCATCAGCCATACATTTTAGATTGCGCGGGAAATAGTCGCCGCCGATCATGTCCAGAATAACATCGACGCCTTTGTTGACGGTAAACTGCTTGATCTCGTCAACAAAATCCTGTTCCTTGTAGTTGATGGCGGCATCGGCGCCCAGATCAACGCAGAAATTACATTTATCTTCTGAGCCGGCGGTGATTACTACCGTGGCATTAAAGGCCTTGGCCAGTTGTATCGCAGTCGTGCCTATGCCGCTGGCGCCGCCATGCACAAGCAGCGTTTCGCCAGGCTGCAACTGCGCGCGGTCAAAGATATTGCTCCAGACGGTGAAAAAAGTTTCCGGTAATGCAGCTGCCTGAGTGAAAGAAAGACCCTCCGGTACAGGCAGGCATAACGCCGCCGAGGCGAGGCAATATTCGGCATAGCCGCCGCCAGTCACCAGTGCGCAGACTCTGGCGCCTTTATTTAAATGATCAACGTTGTCGCCTAATGCAAAGATGGTTCCTGCGACTTCAAGTCCCGGAATGTCGGATGCACCAGGCGGGGGCGGATACAGGCCTTTGCGCTGAAACACATCGGGGCGATTGACACCGGCGGCAGCGACTTGAATCAGCACCTGGTTAGCTGATGGCGTTGGGATGGCGCGCTGAGTCGGTTTTAAAGCGCTGTTGTCAATTTCAATGGCAATCATCTGTTCAGGAAGCGGCATATTTACAACATCGTCAATAAGCAGAGTTGCGGTTATTATATACTGTGATTATTTTTATGAAACGTGTGACAGGATAAAGCAGATGATTCGTGCAGGTATTGTGGGTGGAACCGGATATACCGGTGTTGAGCTATTGCGGATTTTAGCAATGCACCCGAAAGTTGAGGTGTCGGTTGTCACTTCGCGCGCTGATGCGGGGCTTAGGGTGGATGCGCTTTATCCCAGTCTGCGTGGAGCTATCGATGCTGCATTTAGCTTGCCCGAAGTCGAAACCCTGGCTGAATGTGATGTTGTGTTTTTTGCGACGCCGAACGGCACGGCGATGCTGATGGCGGAGCAGTTGCTGGTGCGCGGCGTAAAGGTGATAGACCTGTCTGCTGATTTCAGGCTGAAGGATGCAAAGGAGTGGAGCAAGTGGTACGGAATGGAGCACGCGTGCCCTGATTTAATAGCCGAGGCCGTTTACGGTTTGCCGGAAGTGAATCGTGAGGCGATTAAACAGAGCAGTCTAATCGCTTGCCCGGGCTGCTATCCAACAGCAGTGCAGCTGGGTTTTTTGCCGTTGCTTGAAAATAATCTGGTCGATGTTAAACATTTAATCGCCGATGTTAAATCCGGCGTCAGCGGGGCAGGGCGTAAAGCGGAGTTGGCGACGTTAATGAGTGAAACCGGTGAGAGTTTTAAGGCTTATGCGGTCGGCGGTCATCGGCATTTGCCGGAAATTACTCAAGGTCTTAGGTTTATCGCTGGAAAATCAGTCGGATTGACCTTTGTGCCGCATTTAACACCAATGATTCGGGGAATACACGCTACTTTATATGGTCAGGCATATGGAAATCTGGACAATGTGCAGGAGTTGTATGAAAAAAGATATGCCAACGAAATGTTTGTTGATGTGCTGCCGCAAGGCTCACATCCTGATACCCGAAATGTGCGAGGTAGTAATAATTGCCAGATCTCGATTCATCAGCCGCAGGGCGGTCAAACTATCGTGGTGTTATCGGTGATTGATAATCTGGTTAAGGGCGCGGCAGGGCAGGCGGTACAAAATATGAACCTGATGTTCGGGCTAAAGGAAGATCTGGGATTAAAGATAATTGCTCTTTATCCGTAGAGGGCAAATAAGCAATTGCGCCCATATTCATAATTCTTGACTAAAAAGCTGGGTATAGTCATAATTCTGCTTAATTCCATTTTTATAGTGTTAAATGTATGTCTAATCCGATAGTTTTTACTGACAGCGCCGCTTCCAAGGTGAGTGAACTAATAGCCGAGGAAGGTAATGATAATCTGAAACTGAGAGTTTATGTTTCAGGCGGCGGTTGCTCAGGGTTTCAATATGGTTTTACTTTTGATGAAGAAGTCAATGAAGATGATACCAGTGTTGAAAATGGTGGTGTTACGGTATTGATTGATTCAATGAGCATCCAGTATTTAACCGGCGCTGAAATTGACTATAAAGAAGATTTGTCTGGCGCTCAGTTTGTTATCCGCAATCCTAATGCCACCACTACCTGTGGTTGTGGGTCTTCTTTTTCAGCGTAGACCTCTTAGTTTCTCCCCTTCGACGGGCGACAGGACTGTCGCCCTTTTTGTTATCCCTGATAAATCCCTCCAAGAATAACAGAGTTAACTGCTCCTGTTACTTCTTTAAGGTTGCCCGGCAGATTATTCATGGTTTGTCTGGCTAACCACGCAAAAGCCATCGCCTCAACATGATCGGGATGAAGGCCGTGACGCTCTGTCGATTCAACAGGGCATCCAATGTTCTGTTGTATGAGTTCCAGCAAGTAATCATTATGAATGCCGCCGCCGCAAATCAATATGCGTTCAGTAGCTGGCGCGTGCTTTTTGATGGCATCGCAAATCGTTATCGCCGTTAAAAAACACAGGCTGGCCTGTATGTCTTCGGCTTTGTAATCGGATGCGTCGAAATGCTGATAAGCCCAAGAAAGTGAGAAATACTCTTTACCGGTGCTTTTGGGCGGGGCGGCGTTGAAATAAGGATCTTGTTTGAATAGAGCCACCAAGTCATGGTTGATTTCGCCGGTTCTAGCCCAGGTGCCATTTTTATCGTACCCAAGATTCTGGTGTTGTTTGATCCAGAGATCCATTAACGTGTTGCCGGGGCCGGTATCAAAGCCGATGACTTCGGCAGGCTGATGTTTAGGTAGGACGGTAATATTGGCGATTCCGCCAATATTTACGATACAGCGGTGTTCATTCGGGTGGTGGAATACGGCTCGATGAAAAGCTGGAACCAGTGGTGCGCCTTGACCTTTGGCTGCAATATCCCGGCGTCTGAAATCGGCCACGGTGGTAATGCCGGTTTTTTCGGCAATTATGTTGGGGTCGCCAATTTGCAGGGAAAAAGGAAATTTAATTTCGGGCGCATGGTAGATAGTTAGTCCATGACTACCGATGGCATCGACCGATGAAGCGGGAATGTTGGCTTTGGCAAGCAAGGTATTAACAATATCTGCGAATAAGTAGCCAAGCTGCGTGTCCATTGCGCCATATTCTTTGAGTGAGATCAGCGTGTCAGACTTGCTAATTCGCTGGATGGTGTTTTGAATTTCGTCGGGAAAGGGCAGGTATTCAAACTCGACAAGGCGGACTTTATTGTCTTTGAAATCAACGAGAGCGGCGTCAATGCCATCGAGACTGGTTCCCGACATGAGTCCGATATAAAGCTCAGGCATGGCTTGAGTTAATCGTAGCTAGAGGGGGTTTTCGCAAATAAACTTTTGGCTTTGACCTGATTAAGTTGGGCAAAGAACGGTTGAGTTTGTGCTTTGAAGTCAGCTAGTAATGCGTTACTTATAGGCATTGAATGCGGTATTTTGACTGTCTCCGGGTCGCGATAGACTCCATCCACATGAAATTCATAATGCAAGTGAGGGCCAGTGGCTAGGCCAGTTTGGCCTACATAGCCGATAATATCGCCTTGCTTAACATGATCGCCGACTGTTAAGCCTTTTTTAAAATCAGACATGTGCGCATATAGCGTTTCATAGTGATCATTATGTTGAACTATTACGACTTGTCCATAAGCACCTTTGCGACCACTAAAGGTGACAATTCCGTCCCCCGTTGTTTTTACAGGCGTGCCGGTTCTTGCCGCATAATCAATACCCTTATGAGCGCGAATCCTGTTAAGTATGGGGTGCTTACGGTGCATGTCAAAATGGGAACTGATCCTGGCAAAGTCAACAGGTGTGCTTAAAAAAGCCCTTTGCATAGATTGTCCATCAGGCGTGTAATAACTGGCAATGCCGGATTCATTTATATATCTGATAGCTGTATATGACATTCCTTGGTTAATAAACTCAGCGGCAATAATTTCGTCACCATCAGTTTCTTTACTATCAACCATTTTCTTTCCATAAACAATCGTGAATTGATCGCCGGGATGTAGGTTGGTGGCAAAATCAATGTCCCATGCAAAAATATCAGTAAGTTGCAGGATCAGTTCTTTTGATAAGCCTGCTTCGAGTCCATCCAGAAATAAAGAGGTTTCTATAGAAACATGGGCAGTATTGATTTTTGTGCTTTGTGGGTGGTCGATTAAGATTGGGCGGAATTGATTGTCATTATTTGTGTGGACGATTTGATCTGATTCGATGGACTTGGAAGTAATAACAGTATGTTTTCTGGTGACTGGTTCAAAAGAAACAATAGAGTGGGTTTTGTGACTCGACTTGTACCAGTCAATGGATTGTTTGCTGTTTTTTAATTTGGCAGAAACGATGGCTTGTTTTTTTGTAGTAGATTTAGGTGCCGCAACAGTTTTTTTTGAGGCAATTAGCATATCCGTGGGAATAGATTTTTTTTTGTTAACCGGTTTTGTGTGTTTTGAACGAACGTGATCAGCAGAAATAGTCTTAGCTGTTGCGTGCTTGCTTGCAGGCTTTATTACTGCGTGGCCGCTTACTGAAAAGGCTACGCTAATTCCAAAGAGCAAGGATGTATAGATTCTATTTTTCACGAGGCTGCGCTAAGTAATTGAAATTCATATAAATAATAAATAATTTAATGGGTTCATATATTTATTTTAAGTGGTTTTAAAGATTTTTACCAATTAATCTAGGGAGTGTTCGCAATCATATTTAATTCTCTGCTCCACTAGTGTATTTTAGCGGGCATTTGGATTTGAATAATAATGAAGCGTATGGTTCTGCGTGATGACCAATGGGAACGTATAAAGGATCTTTTGCCGGGCAAAGCCGGCGATTGCGGTGTGACAGCAACCAATAACCGGCAATTTATTGAAGCGGTGTTA
>JAQTLI010000113.1 GCA_028714995.1 Methylobacter sp.
TGATTGCTTTCAGGGAAGAAAAAATAGCTTTGATTCCATCAAAGGCAGGCAGCTATAAATTACCGGCAATAGAGGTTCCCTGGTTCAATACACAAAGCCAAAAAATGGAAATTGCGACGATTCCTGAAACAACCATAACAGCGGTTGCGGTTGCAGGGACTCAGTCCGCTCCACAAACTCCGGTTGTTCCGGCGGTGGGGCAACCACAGAAAATAGAGGCAACACCCCTTATCCAGACACAACCAAACAAGTTTTGGTTATGGGTTTCAGTATTTTTAGCCTCGGGCTGGCTGGTAACGCTGATTTATTTTTTAACCAGGCGCCCAGCCAAAAAGCCAGTTGTTGAAAACACTGACAGGCATAAGGAAATACATTTAGAAGATAGCGTTAAAGCCCTAAAAAAAGCCTGTGCGGATAATGATGCGGTAGCCGCAAAAAATGCCTTGCTTGAATGGGGACGGCAAAAACTTTTCGGCGGGGATGGTGTATATGCCGCAAGCCAGCCGGGAACTGGTGCGACGAATGTAACCAGTTTGGGAGCTATTGCAGCGCAAAGTGATGCAAGGTTAAGGGATGAAATCCTGCATTTGAATCAGGTTTTGTATGGCAAAGAAGCAGATCAGTGGCATGGGAAAAAACTATTTCAGGCGTTTGTTGAAAACAAAGCCAGAGAAAAAATAGTTTCAAAGGATGACAATAAATTGGAGCCGCTTTTTCGCTTGTGATGTAGGCCTGAAGAAGGCCGACCAAGCATAGCGCAGGACGGGCGTTTCCGGCCTACTGCGCCTTAAAATATTCCAGCGTCATAAACAGTGCGGCAATTGAGCGCGCTTCGGTGCATTCGCCGGTGGCTAATAAACTATTGATGTCGCTTAGTTTCCAGGGAATAACTTCCAGCTCTTCCGGTTCATCCCCTTCCAGTTTTTCGGCATATAAATCCTGCGCGATGATTATTTCGGTCATGTGCTCCAGATAAGAAGGTGCAAGGGAAAAAGAGCTTAAGTGATGCAGGCTTCTGGCCCCAAAGCCGACTTCCTCTTTAAGCTCCCTGTTTGCGGCATCCAGAAATGATTCGCCGGCATCAGTTTTACCCTTGGGCAAGCCCAGTTCATAACGGTGCACACCGGCGGAATATTCCCTGACTAATAAAACGGTTTCAACATCCAGCATCGGCACAATCAACACAGCGCCGCCCTGGCTGTTTCGGGCCAGGCGTTCGTAGCAGCGCTGTTCGCCATTGCTGAATTGAAGTTCCAGCGATTCAATGCAGAATAAACGGCTTTTAGCGATCGTGGTTTTGTTAAGGATGGTCGGTTTTTTAGCCATTTTTTGGTATTGTGTTCAGTAATTTTTTGCAAATATAGCGCACTCTGATGATTGATTGGAAAAAAATTGAAACAGTTTTACTGGACATGGATGGAACGCTGCTGGATTTGAATTTCGATAATCATTTCTGGAAGGAGTTTGTCCCGCTTAAATTTGCTGAAAAGCAGGGCCTGTCGATAGAAGCCGCAAAACAGCAGCTGGAGCCGCGTTTTAAGCTCATGGAAGGCAAGCTGGAGTGGTATTGTCTGGATTACTGGAGCGATGTTTTGCAGCTGGATATTGCCGGACTGAAAGCGGAAATTTCCGGGTTAATCTCGGTATTACCGCATGTCACGGAGTTTCTGGAAAAAATTCATCAATCGCCCAAGAAGGTGTATTTAGTCACCAATGCGCATCGAGGCAGTCTCGGTCTTAAGATGGAAAAAACCTGCTTGCAGCAGTTTTTCGATGGCATTATCAGCTCCCATGATTTTGGCATGCCCAAAGAACACGCCGGTTTTTGGCAGTTGTTGCAACAACTGCATTACTTTGAAAAGCAAACAACGCTGTTGATAGACGATAGCATGGCGGTGCTGAATTCAGCCAGGCTGTTTGGCATAGCCCATTTAATTTCGGTGAGCAGGCCCGATACCAAGCTGCCTAAAAAGGAAATAATCGGTTTTTCCGCTATTGAGGACTTTCGGGAGCTGATGATTGGACTTTAGGTTTCCAGCCTTTATCCTGATGGCGACGTTTTCCCTGAAATTCGGATTTTATTTTTTCGGGTCTTTTTTCCGGCTTTATGACTTCAGCTAAAAGATCGGCAGTAATGGGTTGAATAGGAATTTTCTGGCCTATGTATTCTTCGATGTCCGGCATTGAATAAGCATATTCTTCACAGATAAAACTGATGGCTACACCGCTGGCGCCAAAGCGTGCGGTGCGGCCAATTCTGTGTACGTAATCTTCCACATCCTGCGGCAAATCGTAATTAAAAACGTGTGAAACATCCGCAATATGAAGGCCTCTGGCCGCGACATCGGTCGCAATCAACAGGGTAATTTTGTTTTCCTGAAAATCATTCAATAGACGTTGACGTTTATCCTGCGGTACGTCACCGCTGAGTGCTGCGGTTTTATAGCCATTGGCGTTGAGGGTATCATCAAGCCGTTCCGCACATCGTTTTGTGTTAACAAAAATTATGCTGCGTTGTGGCTGGTACTGATTCAAGATGCCGATTAACAAAGGAATTTTTTGCTCATTAGACGGGCAAAACGCGCTTTGCTGTATGGCTTTGGAGGTGACTTTTTCGGTCTCGATGCGAATCAGCACCGGATTATTCATGTGTTCATAAGCCAGTTCTGTCACCTTGTAGGACAAAGTCGCCGAAAACAGCATGTTTAAACGCTGGTCTGGCGGCGGCATATGGCGTAATAAATAACGGATATCTTTAATAAAGCCCAAATCAAACATGCGGTCGGCTTCATCCATCACCGTGACTTTTACATTGTCCAGGGTGAATGCATTCTGCCGGTAAAAATCAATAATTCGACCGGGCGTGCCGATGATAATATCGATATTGGACTTTATGGTATCCAGTTGTTTTTGGTAGTCGGTGCCGCCATAAATCAGCGCAAGTTTAAGATTAAGATGCTTGCCCAGTTGTAAGGCATCCTTGTGGATCTGAATGGCCAATTCCCGTGTCGGCGCAAGAATAATAGCTCTGGGATTTTTAATTTTTTTGCTTTTGGCAATAGCTTTTTGCGCTGGATATTCTACATCGATAGCAACATCGGTTTTATCTTCTACATCGTCGTCTTCGGCATCATTAATTAAATGCTGAAAAGTGGCCAGCAAAAAAGTGGCGGTTTTTCCTGTTCCTGTTTGCGCTTGTCCTGCAATATCCTTGCCCCGTAATGATAAGGGCAAGGCTTTTTTCTGGATCGGCGTGCAGTGATCAAAGCCGGCATCTTTCAAGCTGCGTAAGATAGAATCAGACAATTCAAGATTGCTGAAGCGAGTTTCTGTTAAATGTGTATTGTTCATAGGCTAATAGCATAACGTAAAAATCAAATTGGCTGAAATTGATTGACTAGTAAGGCCATCCCTCCTATAGTTTTAACTTTTATAATTTTGGAGAAATAGTGTGAGCGATTCAGTCCTTCATGTAAGTGATAGCGAATTTAACGAAATCGTTATTAAAGCTAATGGTCCCGTATTGGTTGATTATTGGGCTGAATGGTGTGGACCTTGCAAAATGATTGCACCGATTCTGGACGAAATTGCAAAAGACTATGCTGGCAAATTGACTGTTGTTAAATTGAACATAGACGAAAATCCAGAAACGCCACAACACTATGGTGTACGCGGCATTCCAACGCTAATGCTGTTTAAGGATGGCGAAGTGGAAGCAACTAAAGTTGGCGCTTTGTCAAAATCCCAGCTCGCAGCTTTTCTTGATAGCAATATATAAAACATGACCTCCATGGGCAGATATTTGCTCCTGCAATATCTGCATTCCCTACATCCCTGTGGATTATGGAGCGGAATGCAGAATGATTGCCGGGAGCAATCACTGCCCCCTACTCAGCCTGTCACAAATTATTGGACGTGGCTGAGTAGTTGAGTTACACTAACACCGTGCGATAATCATGCGCACTCAATCTATTATATCGTCCGATAAACTACATCCCTGAATTTATCCTATCTTGGTCGTTACGGTTTAATACCGTATATACTTTTCCTTGAGTTGTCCTTTTATGAATCTTACTGAGTTAAAACTAAAACAAATAAGTGAAGTTATTGAAATCGCCGAGTCCCTTGGACTTGAAAATGTTGCCAGATCCCGTAAGCAGGATTTGATTTTTGCCATTCTGAAAAAACAGGCAAAAGCTGGCGACGATATATCTGGCGATGGTGTTCTGGAAATTTTACAGGATGGTTTTGGTTTTTTACGTACGCCGGGCTGCTCCTATTTAGCGGGTCCTGACGATATTTATGTTTCACCCAGTCAAATCAGGCGATTTTCTTTAAAGACAGGCGATACGATTAGCGGAAAGATCAGACCGCCCAAAGATAACGAACGTTATTTCGCAATGCTCAAGGTTGATCAGATCAATTTTGAACCCCCCGAAAACACCAAAAACAAAATCACCTTCTCAAACCTGACGCCGCTATTTGCCAAACAAAGATTTGTTCTTGAACAGGGCAATGGCACCAGCGAAGATTTGACCGGACGAATAATAGATTTAATAGCCCCTATCGGAAAAGGCCAGCGCGGTTTGATCGTATCGCCGCCTAAAGCCGGTAAAACCATGATCCTGCAAAGCCTGGCTCAGGCGATTGCGGAACAGAATCCTGAGTGTTATCTTATTGTTTTACTGATAGACGAACGTCCTGAAGAAGTAACGGAAATGGAACGGTGTGTTCGCGGCGAAGTCATTTCCAGTACCTTTGATGAGCCGGCAACCCGGCACGTACAGGTTGCCGAAATGGTGATCGAAAAGGCGCGTCGTCTGGTCGAACATAAACACGATGTAGTTATTTTGTTAGACTCGATTACCCGTCTGGCCAGAGCTTATAACACCGTCGTTCCTTCTTCAGGAAAGATATTAACCGGTGGTGTTGATGCTAATGCACTGGAAAAACCCAAGCGTTTCTTCGGTGCAGCGCGGAATATAGAAGAAGGCGGCAGCTTGACCATTATAGCCACCGCGCTGGTTGATACCGGTTCAAGAATGGATGAGGTGATCTACGAGGAATTCAAAGGTACCGGCAACATGGAATTGCATCTGGACCGTAAAATTGCCGAGAAAAGAATTTATCCTGCGATCAATATCAATCGTTCCGGCACACGTCGGGAAGAGTATCTCGTCGATCCCGATACCTTGCAAAAAACTTGGATCTTACGCAAGATTCTTCAGCCCATGGATGAAACAGCGGCTTCAGAATTCCTGATTGGCAAACTTAAAGACTTTAAAACGAATGCAGAATTTTTTGATTCGATGAAGCGTTAATTTTATAAAGTAGACACATAGCGCAACGTTGTCCATGTTGCGCTAGTACTTTAAAGTTTAGTGATCAAGGCCTTGGTGGCACATAGCCTTCCGGCATTTCGTTGTTACCTTCAAACAGAAACTTGGTCCTTTCTTCTGCCAAAAATGCCCTGACTTTGGGGTCAAAACTGGCCAGTTTCCCCTCATTAATCAGCATGGTTTGCTTGGCTAACCATTCTTTCCAAGCCTGTTTGGAGATTTTCTCAAATATTTCCTGACCCTTAGGTCCTGGGAATGGCGGCGCATCCAAACCTTCGGCTTCTATTCCCAATTTTACGCATTTAACCAGTCTAGTCATTTTATTCTCGAGTGTGATTGAAGCAGCAGCTTAATCGGCGCCGCCAAGCCAAGATCATTGATCTGTTCAGCTTTATACCAGACAGATTGATTGGCTTCCATCACAAAATTTATAGGGTTATTGGTCTCAATAAGCAGCGGCGTATAGTCCAGATGT
Source organism: Methylobacter sp. (assembly GCA_028714995.1). Lineage (GTDB taxonomy): Bacteria > Pseudomonadota > Gammaproteobacteria > Methylococcales > Methylomonadaceae > Methylobacter_A. Next base: position 5,815 of record JAQTLI010000113.1, read on the forward strand.
TAATGAGAAAATGTGTGGCGTTTGGTTTGCAGTGATTGCTGTCCATCAACGGGAATATTTTTTGCCTGACACCAATCGTGCGCGGCTTCAAGGTTGTCAAATTCTGTCAGACTCCAGAAGCCGCCCCAGATGCCGGCAGGCGGCCTTTTTTCCAGCAATATCCGGTTGCTGTTATCGCGCAGCAATAAAAAAGTAACTTGTTTAACCGGCAAGATCTTGGCGGGTTTCGGTGTTGGGAATGCCGATACATTATTGGCAATTCTGGCAAGGCAACCGTTATTAAGCGGGCAGGATTTGCATGCAGGCTTAGTTCGCGTGCAGATGGTTGCGCCCAGGTCCATCATGGCCTGTGTGTAATCCGCGACGCGAACTATGGGTGTCAGGTGGGTGCTGATAGCCCACAGCTGTTTATTGACTGCACTGTTCCCCGGCCAACCGGAAACGGCTTTAAATCGGGTCAGTACCCTTTTGACATTGCCATCAAGAATCGGGTGGCTCTTTTTGAAAGCGATGCTCAATACGGCTCCCGCTGTCGACAGGCCGATGCCGGGTAATTCGATGAGTTCGTGCAGCGTATCCGGGAAGGTTCCGCGTGCAAAAATAAGCTGTGCCGTTTTGTGCAGGTTGCGAGCTCTTGCGTAATAGCCCAAGCCGGACCAGAGATATAAAATCTCATCAACAGGCGCATTCGCCAGGCTGGCTATATCAGGGAACTTTTCAATAAACGAGTTGAAATATGGGATAACGGTGGTGACCTGAGTCTGTTGCAGCATGGTCTCGGAAAGCCATACGCGGTAAGGCGTAATGTCCTTTTGCCAGGGCAGGTCTTTGCGGCCATATTGATCAAACCAGGCAAGGACGTTGTGTTGGAATACTGATGGATTCATTGATGGTAGATATAAAGTGTAACCGCAAGGGCTAGTCCCTTGCAGTTATGAAAGCAACCTGTCATTTCTGCTTATTTAAAAAGCCTTTTAACAGATCACCAACACCAGGGCCTAATTTCTTGTCGATTTTATTGATCAGTTTGTCAATCTTGGCTTTGTTTGTATCCGTTAATAGTGATGACGCTATATTAATCGAATAAATGGGGTTACTGAGCGTACCGTCGATATCAATAATTACGGCGCCCTTGATTTGTTCAGGCTCGGTGGCAGTCGCCTCGGCCTTTAACAGTTTGGCATCGACGTTATAGTCCAATGATTCAGAGTTCAGGTTTATGTTGCCCTTGCCGTTAACACGTAATTTGGAGGAATTGGCAACAAGGTCATTGTTTTGGATGATGCCGTTGCTGACGGTTGCCGTACCGCTCATTTCTGAAAACAGCGTCTGGTTATTTTTACTCTCTGCGGGCAAAGCAGAACCTTTAATAAGCGCTTTGCCGCTGTTAATTATTTTTTGCAGATTAAAACCTTTAATAACCGAATCTTTAACCAGGAAACTCAATTGACCATTGAGTGAGGATTTAAGTTCATCTGTCTTGTTGCCTTGCCCCTGTAGCTGAGCTGTTGCGTTAACCATGCCGCTCAGCTTCGCTTCGCCCTTTAAGTCCTTCAGTAAGGGTTCAATTTGCACATGGTCTAATTTGTCAGTTACTGCCAGAGTCGGCTTATTCTTGCGAGTATCCATGCTGAGGTTGCCGGAATAAGCCCCCTGATAAAAATGATTAACGGATTGTTGCGTGGTAACAATGCCGTTTTTGGCGCTTAAGTTTAGGTGGATGCCCTGCATGTTTAAGTTGCGGATTTTGAGTTTCCCCAGCGACACAGAGCCGTTGGCATCCAGTTTTCTTAAGGTCTCGACAGGCAAAGCGTTAGCGCCTGCCGCCAAGGCGATGGCCGGGCTTGCTATCGGTTTGGATGATTTATCGGGAGCGGATAAATAGCGGTCAGCATCAATAGCATCAGCTACGAAATTAAATGCGATAGCCGGTAAGGCAAAGTCTTTAATGCTGGCGGAACCCTTAATATGGGTATCATCCAGCGCCATTACCAGATTCTGAAGATTCGCCGAATCTGCCGTCGCTTGCAGGTCAAAGTTTATGGC
>JAQTLI010000114.1 GCA_028714995.1 Methylobacter sp.
TACGCCGTTTCGCCATGCTCGGAAACATCGAGGCCTTCGCGTTCGACTTCTTCGCTAACCCTAAGCCCAATCAGGATATCGACAACCTTGTAGGCAATAAAAGATACCGCCCCGGACCAGACAATGACAATAGCAACACCCCATGCCTGACTCATGAGTTGACCTGACATACTAAATTCAGCTACGCCGTTAGCAACATAATCCCAAACGCCGGTGCCCCCTAGTGATGGACTTGCAACAATACCGGTACCCAGCGCACCGATAATTCCGCCAATACCGTGGACACCGAAAGCATCCAGGGAGTCGTCATAACCCAGCACACTTTTCAGGCTTGTTACCGCCCAGAAGCAAACTGCGCCAGCAACTAACCCCAAGAAAATAGCGCCCATAGGACCTGACCAGCCACAGGCTGGCGTAATGGCAACAAGACCTGCAACCGCGCCGGAAGCTCCGCCCAACATGCTCGGTTTGCCGCGCAGCATCCATTCGGCGCCTATCCATGCGAGCGTAGCGGCAGCGCTGGCCAGTAACGTGTTTACGAAAACCAACGCAGCAAGGCCGTTGGCTTCCAGATTGGAACCGACGTTAAAACCAAACCAGCCGACCCACAATAAAGAGGCACCAATCATGGTCATGGTGACACTGTGGGGTGCAAGGGATTCCTTTTTGTAACCGATGCGCTTGCCAATCATCAAGCAACCCACCAATCCGGCAATACCGGCGTTAATATGCACAACCGTGCCTCCGGCGAAATCCAGCGCACCTTTTTGGAACAAAAATCCCGCTGTAGCGCCAGCCGCTTCAGCCGCCTTGGCATCAGTATAGGCATCAGGACCTGCCCAATACCAGACCATATGCGCCATCGGCAAGTATGAAAAGGTGAACCAAAGGAACATAAACAACAATACCGCTGAAAACTTCACCCGCTCGGCAAAGGCGCCGACGATCAACGCCGGAGTAATGGCGGCGAAAGTAAGCTGGAATGCAACGTAAATATACTCAGGGACGTAAACACCTTTGCTGAAAGTGGCTGCCAGCGAATCCGGCGTTATGCCTTTAAGGAACATCTTGCTTAAACCGCCAAAGAAGGCGTTACCTTCGGTAAACGCGATGCTGTAACCGTAAATCGCCCACAATAAGGCCATCATCGAAAAAATCACAAACACTTGCATCAGCACAGACAGCATGTTCTTGGCGCGCACCATGCCACCATAGAACAATGCCAATCCGGGTATGACCATCAGAATGACCAGCACCGTCGCGACGATCATCCACGCGGTATCGCCTTTATTGGCTGCGGGTATCGCTATCGCTGCCGGAGCAGTTACTACTTTCACCATGGCTGCTACCGGACTTGCCAGCGTTGTTGTTTCCACAGCAGGCTCCGCAAAAGAAAATCCCGCAAAACTCAGCAAAGAAAACAGCATGAAGGTGCTTAAAAGATGTTTCATATTTCCCCCTTAATATTAAAGTGCTTCTTCGCCAGTTTCTCCGGTACGAATCCGGACAACCTGATCTAATTTGGTTACAAAAATTTTACCATCGCCTATTTTGCCGGTATTGGCGGCTTTGCTGATGGCCTGTACAGCCTGATCAACCATACCTTCAGCCACAGCCACTTCAAGTTTGGCTTTAGGTAAAAAATCAACCACATACTCAGCGCCTCTATAAAGCTCGGTATGCCCTTTTTGACGGCCAAACCCCTTTACTTCGGTGACGGTTACACCGGAAACCCCTATATCTGAGAGCGCCTCGCGCACATCATCAAGTTTAAAGGGTTTAACAATAGCAGTTATCAGTTTCATACAATGCCTCTTGCGTAAATTAACTATTCAAAACTACTTACAGTTCAGACTGTACCAACAAACAATTCCTATACGGGATTAGAAGTTGATCGAAAAATCGGTAGAGAACAGGAATTGATCCTGTTTGTTATTGCCGAAAGGCCTGTACTGGCCCTGGCCGCCGCCTGCAAGTTGCCCATCCACCCAGTCATAGCGAACATTCGGACGAATATTCAACCACTTCTTTGGCTTCCAATTCAGGCCAGCCGTAAGTTCGTAATAACTGGCAGCATTACAGGTAGCAGTGAAATTGCCGCCAGCGGCAAAACTACTTCCCGCACCATTAGTTGCGGCAGCTACACGACCTGGCGAACAAACCCTGAAACCGTTTTGATCACGGAACCATTCAGCACGAACACCAACCGACAAATCATCCTTGATGTCATAATACAAATGGGAATTAATCCCGTACCATTCGGCATCTGTAGGCTTAGTCGCATTCGTTACTAATGCGGGATTAACACCATTGGCGTAACCATGATCATGCTGTAAAACCAGATGGGTCTTATCAGTGATATTATGCTTGAGTACCATGCTGTATAGGCCCCAAGACTGGCTGCTGTGTTCTGATGTAGCACCATAGGTACCGCTGATATTGGCTGAAGTATTCTTGTCATCGCTGGTCCAGGTAGTGCCCGCTAGGCCGCCCCAGTTGCCCAGTTGTTTGTCCCAGCCGCCATCCCAGCCGCCGGTCGCGCTGCCGGTGGTAGCACCGCCCATGACTGCCCAGTTTTTATCAATCGTATAATTTCCCATCACACCGGTATGGGTGAACGGTTCGCCATATTGCATGGTATAAGCATGGGTATAGAAAAAGTTGTCAGGAGCAGGAACTGTTTCATAACCGATTGGTGTATAAAAGTGACCGGCCTTGATATTCAAACCATTACCAACAGGTGCATAGGCCTCGGCATAAGCTTGAGGCAATGCAATATCGTAAAAGCGGTTGCTGTTACTGTTGATCAAATTAAGATCCCAATGATTCCGGTTCAGGGGTTGATTGGTATTCACATCAAATGCTGGAACGCCATATGCCTGGGTAAAAATAGAATCTGTACCGAACATCGCATCGAAACGTCCACCGAAATCCCACACATCGCCTTCTGCTGCCACGACGCGTTGTGCGAACAGGTTTAATTGATTCAACTGGAATTCACCGGAACGATCACCGAAGGTAACCGGACCGTTGAACCTGTTCGTCGGACTTGCGGCGTTGTATGTAATACCGGCATTAGCCCAGCCACCGACTACTACATCGTTATCTTTTAATGGCTTGGTTTCGTTAATATCAAAATCCGTAAGCGACTGGATCATACCTGAACCTGCATAAGCATTTGTTCCGCTAACGGTGATTGATAAAAGGCTACTCGCCGCAGCGAAAATTATTTTATTCTTGCAATTTTTTATGCTTTTCATTTTGGTACCCCCTTTAACTTAAGGATTTGGATAAAATCACAAAAAATACCAAGCAGGTATCGTGCCATAAAAAATATAAATAAATACAATAAGTTGGCATTTCTAATTTCTTTTATATAACCTCTCTGCATTATTACGGTGCATAGTGCTACAGTTTTTGATTCAATTTTGTGCGTTATGAGTATCTCTTGCATACGGACCACGAGAAATCCGTACAACTACCTACTTACAAATACCGGTTTTGATAATTCACTGAGAAACCGTCAAAAGTGTAAATTCATTCTGCTAAAAATATTGGACGATTCCAGATAGGAATAATTGAGTGGCAGTTGAAGCTTTGCCGTAATGTATGACTTCAGAACAACGGGACAAAATGACTGCTTAACCGGCTTAGCTATTCAGAAAGAAGTTGTGCAGGCTTGGCATAACTATTTGGTGAGCAATTGAAGAAGCCGGGAGACCATCCACGAATGGACTGCGATGGCCTACTTACCTATGGCTCAGGAAGAAGTACTAATGAAAATTTGAAATACTACCGTTCAATATGCAGAACTTCGACCGTATTCCAGATAGCCTCAATAAACTCCGTATCCATTTCAGGCATACCGTTCTGTATCCATTGAACCAGCACTTTGGCGATATTGGGATAGGTGATATGAACGGCATGATTATCATGCAGCCAGTGTTCAATAACGTCTATATCCATATCGTTCATAATGTGTCCATAGCCAAGTTGCTTTAATGCGGCGGCATTGGAACTTTGCTCCATTTGTGCATGCAGAGGCTTTGCCAGAATTTTCTTGCCCAGCTGTAAAGCTTCGCTGGCCAGCTCAAATCCGGCATTACTGATAATGCCTGCACTATTATATAAGTCTTTCTGAAACCCCTCGCGTGACAGCGGATTGCAGGTGATATGATTAAATTTAGATGAAACCGCTTCCGGTGAATAAATATGAAACTCAAAATTCTCGAAGGGTGACAAAAGCCTGATGACTTCATGCTGATCTTCGAAAGGAAGGTACACAATGATCTTGTTTTTGATAATATTTTTTGGCGTATCGGGCGTATCGATAATGGGCGGCAAAATGGGCTGACCAAAATGATGCCAGTGCAAACCGACCCCCTTATCTGCCGGGGCAAAATATTTCATGACTTGATCGGCGATAGGATCTGAGCCTACTCGAGGAATTTTATGGTTAAACGCATATTGATGGCCGATGCCCAAAACCGGCTTTTTCTGGCTTTTTGCCGCCCAGGCCGTGACCGGCTCAAAATCGCTGATCACCAGATCATAGCCGCTCAAATCCAGCGACTTCATGTCTTTTATAAAAGTAATGGGTTTGGCATCAAGCGCTGTTTTCAAATAACTGACCTGCCCTTTCTCAGTATGAAAGGTCAGGCCGGTACGTGACTGATAACCATTAAAAATTTCCATATCAAAATACTTGTCCGCAGGACGCCCGGTAAACTGAAAGGTAACGTCGATCCCGGAGGCATAAAGTTCTTTTGCCATAACCCGTGCACGAGTGATATGCCCGTTACCGGTACCCTGTACACCATAAAAAATTCTCATGTTGCGAATTGTTCCAAACTAAAGAGTGCTGTACTGATACCCAAAATGACGCCTACCAAAGTATCGGTCGGAAAATGCACACCCAGTACCACACGGGAGAAGCCGACCAATGTCGCCCAACAATAAAGAAGGATCATTAAGGAGGGAAAATAATATCCAAGCAAAGTCGCCATCATGAAAGCGGCGGAAGTATGACCGGATGGAAAGCTGAATTTATCCGAGGGTGTAATAATACTGCGAAAGTTTTGTAACGCTGCTTGCGGCCGATTGCGTCTCAGGCCGTTTTTCAGCACGAAATAAACCGGCCTTTCGATTAAAAAGGCCAACAGAACAGCTTGTAGAAAAGGATTTTCAAAGCCTTTACTCCAATATAAAAAGCCTATGATTACCAGATACAGCTGGCCATCGCCGGTTTTTGATAGATAACGGCTAGCCTTGGTCAATGATGCATGCATTCTGGCATTGATCAGCCAGGTGAACATGAAAACATCGCATTTATGAATGGAATAGAGCAGTTTCATTTCTTTGTCCTATAGGAGAAGTTCTACAAAAGTCGATCGCGATCTTTTGCAGAGGTGGAAATCATAGATTTTCCATTTACTCTTTATCCTTAGCTTTCAGGACAAAGAGTAAAACTCTTCTGTGACAAAGAAATGAACGTTTGTTTACGATTTCGTGACAATATGGTTTAAAAAGGCTAACGGACAACCTTACGCCACTTCCGCATATGCTGGTTGCGGTTCAAACTGCTGATCCAGCAACTGATGGCTTTCTTCCAGCCAACGGATAACGGCAATCTGTCCGGCTTTATCTTCGACCAATGCGGTGCAACTCTCCACCCAGTCGCCGCAATTGCAGTAGGTTTTGCCGAATTCCATCTCGGTAATATCGGCATGATGGATATGCCCGCAGATAACGCCATCCACCTGTCTTTTTTGTGCTTCCAGGCTCAGGATATGCTGGTAGTTATCCATAAAGCTGACTATGTTTTTGACTTTGTGTTTTAAGAATGCGGATATCGACCAGTATTTGTAACCCATTCGGGTGCGGATGATATTAAACCAGCGATTAACCATCAATAAGACTTCATAAGCCTCGCCGCCGATGTAAGCCAGGTTTCTATTGTGGCAAACGATGCTGTCAAACTCATCGCCGTGCAGAACCAGAAACTTGCGGCCGTCGTGGGTGGTATGAACAGCATTTAGCTGTATATCAATGCCGTTGAAATGCATTCCGGCATGTTTGCGGAACTGTTCATCGTGATTGCCGGGGATGTAAATGACACGCGTGCCCTTTTTGGCTTTATTGAGCACCCGCTGCACAATGTCGCTGTGCAAGGCCGGCCAATAAAAGCCGGATTTGAATTTCCACAAATCGATAATATCGCCGACCAGGTATAGATAGTCGCATTCGACGTTATCAAGGAAATCTCTTAGCTGTTCGGCCTTGCAGCCTTTAGTACCCAAATGGGTATCTGAAATCCAGATTGAACGATAGTGTATTGTCATTTTGGCCATCTTCAAAAAGTTTCGACGATTGCCACAATACCCCTGAATTATTACAGAATGTTAACTGTTTGATGACATTTTCATTAAGTTTCAGCAACCTGCTTCGACAGCTACCCAATCCTTCAGTTGCAATGCCACCCATGCACCGTCATCCAGAGTTAAGTCATGGCCTGCCCAAGGGTGGCTGCGGAGTTCCAGATTCCATTTTTTGTGTATTGCTTCTGAGCAGACCGGCGCCACCAAACGATCACCCAGCCCATTTAATAATAAAACCGGCTGCTCTGGTTTTATGTCACCGGGCTGATAGGTTGCAGCCGCAATAATCTGGCGGAAGCTGTTATTAAGGCTCATGGGACGTTCGTCTTGTATCTTTTTCCAGGCTTGAATTATCTGCTGTTCATCCTGCGCCGCGCCAGTTCCCGACTGGCTTGCGGCATACACACCATCCCTGGCGATATATCGGCGATTGCTTATCAACTGCAAAATTCCCGATTCCCGGTTATGCACGTCACGCGTCATCATCAACGCAACAAAGTCCCTATAACTTTGCCAGCGCAGCCGCTGATAAAAGGGACTCAAATCGGCAAAGCTGGTATTCATGAGGGTTGCGCCGCAAATATCCTCGGGATAGCTCCGCATCCACTCCCAGGCGACCATCGCCCCCAATGAAAGTGCCAGAATCGTTACCGGCTGCTGTAAGAAAGCATGATCTAGGGCGTGGCGGCGCACACTGTCTGTTATTGCTTTGATCGTGCGCGGACTGGCTTCCCGATGAAAACAGCCGGTGCCGGGTAAATCCAGCAGCGTTATTTGAGCATCCGGAAATGTCGATTGCAAAAGGGGAACGAAATCGCCCCAGTGCGCCGACTCGCGCGCCAAGCCTCTAAGCAGAATCCAGTTTTGTCCAAGTCTTTTATTCATACCAAAGACCTGACGCCTTTTTTTCATAGGCTAGCTTTTGTTCCGGCTTAAGCTGTGTCCATTTTTCCGGATACAAAAGACTCCGGTGTAAAAAATCAAACAGCATGAAATGCCTACGAAAAATCCGTTGCTGACGGTGAGGCAAGAGCGGGTGAAACAAGCCATGCCGCGAAAAAAGATGCATGGGGCTCTTGCGCAGCCAAAGCCATGAACCCATTTCCAGCGTCAGCGGCAGAAATAGACGTTCAGCCGCAAAGCGCTGCACAAAATCATCGAACAGATAATCCCACAGGTCACCGTTAATTACATATTCCCGACAGGTTGGTTCAATCCTATAGATATGGTGCTGATAGCATCGATCAAACAGTTCTTTCAAGGCCAAGGTTTCGGCAATAAAGGCAAAGGGAGTTTTACGCGAGGCGTAGGGAAACCATAAGCGGTCCTGAATGCCGAATCCCGAGTGCAAATCCAGGGCGATGGACAAAGGCGAATTGAACAGATGTTGATCCACAACGCGGCACAAGGCTTGTGCTTCCTTTTCCATGCTGGAC
>JAQTLI010000115.1 GCA_028714995.1 Methylobacter sp.
TCCTTTTGCAGCATAAAATGCATGTCTTCAATGCAGTAGGCATTATCCAGCAGGTGAAACATCAGTGGCGTTGAAATGTTATAGGGCAGATTGCCTATGATGCGCAGCTTTTCACCAGCTTCGGCCGGCGCCGAGAAATCAAATCGTAGCGCATCGGCGCTGTGGATTTTCAGGTTATCGTATTGCTTGAATTGTTCCTTGAGCAAAACCACCAGATCCCTGTCGAGTTCAACCACATCAAGGCGTATCCCTTCTTTTAATAATGGTTCGGTCAATGCGCCCTGGCCCGGGCCTATCTCAACCCAGTGTTCGCCAGGTTTTGCCTGTATGCTGGAAAGAATGTTGTAAATAATGTTGTGGTCATGAAGAAAATTCTGACCAAAGCGCTTGCGTGGGATATGTACCATTTTATTGTGAATTATTAGAAACCATTGTTAATGCAGTTTGCAGTGCGAACTCAAGGCTGCCGATTTCAGCTTTACCCGTACCGGCAAGGTCTAAAGCAGTGCCATGGTCAACTGAAGTACGGATAATTGGCAAGCCCAGCGTGATATTGACAGCCTGCCCAAAGCCCATGTGCTTAAGTACCGGTAGCCCCTGATCGTGGTACATGACCAGTACGGCATCCGCCGAGTCCAGATACTTGGGGGTGAACAAGGTATCGGCAGGCAATGGCCCATGCAGGTTCAAGCCCTGTTTGCGCAAGCCTTCAAGCACCGGCTCAATAATGTCGATTTCTTCCCTGCCCAAATGACCGTTTTCTCCGGCATGAGGGTTAAGTCCGCACACCAGTATTTTCGGGTTTTCAATGCCAAAGCGTGAGCGCAGATCCTGATCCAGTATGCGAATAACCGTTCTTAAACGCGTATGAGTGATAGCCTGGCAGACCTCAGAAAGCGGCAGGTGAGTAGTGACCAAAGCGACACGCAATCCCGGGGTTGCCAGCATCATAACCGGATGGCCGCCGGTAATTCCGGCGATATATTCGGTATGGCCGGTAAACGGCAAACCCGCATCGTTGATGACGCCTTTGTGCACTGGTGCAGTAACCATCGCATCAAACATTCCATCCATGCAGCCTTTGGTCGCTTTGGTGATGGTTTTTAACACATAGCGGCTATTAGCCGGGTTCAGGTGCCCGCATTGAACCGGTTCTGCCAGTTCCACCGGCAATACTGTCAAGTATCCGGCGCTCTGAGTGGATGCAGGTGAAGCGCTGTCAAACTCTTTTATCCGGATTGACAAGCCTAACTGTTTGGCGCGATCTTCCAGCAATTGAGGGCTGGCTATCACAATGATTTCGCAGGGCAAATCCTGCTGTGCAAGCTGGATGCAAAGATCGGGGCCAATGCCCGCAGGCTCACCCGGTGTTAATGCAATGCGTTGTATTGATTGATTGGTTGCCATGTGAGAACGGAGATAAAAAAAGAATAATTTTACAGTATAAAAGCTAAGAGCATTTTAAAAAACGCGAGGCAGAGATAAGTTTACTATCTGTTTGATTCAATGCATCAAAGTGTTAATAATCTCGCATTTTTAATAATTTCGCATCTAATAAGGAGTAATTCGTGTAGAATTTTATTTGGCATCCACCACAATAAGGAAGTTGCCATCACGCTGTCTATTTGTGGCAGCTTTTGTTCTAACAATATAGGAATCTTTTCATGTCCCAATATAAGTCTAGAAAGTCCATCATAGCGCTAGCCGTACTCGGTGCAATCTCCGCCATGGCCAGTCAGTCGGTATTGGCCGATACCAGCATTCCTCAAGATTGCCAGGATGCAGCGAAATTGGCTGGTTTACCCCTAAGCAGTGCAGTGTTTGTAGACCCAGCCACTCACACCTACGTTGGTTCAAACCCTACTGGTGAACTTATTATCGGCACCAAAGAAGCCGACAATATTACCGGCACTGACGGTAACGATGTGATCTGCGGCCGTGGCGGCCACGACACCATCCAGGGTCTTGGCGGAAACGACATCATTTTCGGTGGCAATGGAGTGGACGACGTGGACGGCGGCGACGGTAACGACACCATCTCTGGCGGAAATGGTAATGATACATTGGTCGGTGGTAACGATGACGACACTCTCAATGGCGACAATGGCAACGACGAAGAAGACGGCGGCGACGGCGACGATAAAGTGAATGGCAATCAAGGCAACGACCTGTTGGCAGGCGGCCGGGGTATCGACACTCTCAAAGGCGGTAACGGAGCCGATTCGCTGGACGGTGGCGATGACAATGACAAGCTGAATGGCGGCAACGGCCCCGATACGCTGGCCGGTGGCAATGGCGATGACGAGCTGAATGGCGACAATGGCCCTGATGAGTTAGACGACGATGCCGGTATAGATACGTTCAACGGCGGTCATGGCAACGATTCAATTGTTAAAGTTGCTGGCCACGATCAGCCTGATGATCACTTTGACGATGCGGAAGATGCCGGTGACTTGCCGGAGGACTAAAGATAGTGGTTAGTAGCCATTAGATATAAAAAGCAGTGCTTTTACAAAGCTTATAAAAACGCCCGGCTTGTCCGGGCGTTTTTTTGCCCTGTTCCTGCTATCTGTTACCGTGATGCGATGATGTATTTTTCCGGATACAAAGTTAAGCAGCTTTATGCTGCAAATCATAGTCTACGGGTACCAAATAGCCATTGGTCGAGTGTGTAGGATGCGCTGAACGCAGTGATGCGCATCAATATCAGTCCCATCCATCGCGAGCGATGCGCTTCGTACCTTAGCACATCCTATGGCCCTCGATGCATAACGTAATATAGACAACATCGATAGCCTTATAAAAAACTGTTGTCGTATATTTCTCATAAATTCATCGTCTGATTGTTTTGATTGAAGGAGTATAAGCCAACAGGGCATGGCGTACAAACAAAGGCCGCGTCGTTCCGGCAGGGAGTGCCGGACTCGTTAGAGCGCGTAGCGAATCCAGAAGCCAAGGATGGTTTGTGTAGATCACATCCATGTGGCCTGGATACCGGCACTCCCTGCCGGTATGACAGTTAACGGGCATGCGTGACGGATTGGCTGACAATCTTGCTAATCAAGTAAAGCTATTCGTCCTCTATCCCCAGTTCCTTGATTTTCCGGGTCAGGGTGTTTCTGCCGTAGCCCAGCAAAATGGCGGCTTCATGGCGTTTGCCATGGGTGAAATCCAATGCTGCTTTAATCAGGATGGTTTCAACGATATGAATTGCTTGTTTGGCGACTTCGCCCTGTTCGCCCGTTCCGGCTTGGGCGCGTATCAGCTGCTGGTCTACCCAGTTTCTGAGCAGTGATTCCCAGTCGGCTCCAGTAGCCTCTTTTTCCGATGTCGTGTTGAGCAACTCAGGTGGCAGGTCGTGCAGATGAATTTCCCGGCCAGAGGCCATGACGGTCAGCCAGCGGCAGCTGTTTTCCAGTTGCCTTACGTTCCCCGGCCATTCCAGCGTGCTTAAAAAAGCCTCGGCTTCGGGTTTCAGGGTTTTAATCTCGGTGTTGAGTTCAGCAGCCGCCTGGTTCAAGAAGTGGCGCAGCAGCAAGGGGATGTCCTGTTTGCGGTCGCGCAGGGGCGGGATGTGGATGCGGATAACGTTTAAGCGGTGGAATAAATCTTCCCGAAAGCGGCCCTCGGCTACCAAAGTTTCGAGATTTTGGTGGGTGGCGGCAATAATGCGCACATCCACTTTGACGGAGGTGTGTGCACCGACCGGATAAAACTCGCCATCGGCAAGCACTCTCAATAGCCGGGTTTGCAGCTCTGCGGGCATGTCGCCGATCTCGTCAAGAAACAGGGTGCCGCCATTGGCCTGTTCAAAACGCCCGACTCGCCGTGTTTGGGCGCCGGTAAAGGCGCCTTTTTCATGGCCGAATAGTTCCGATTCCATCAGGTCTTTGGGAATGGCGGCCATGTTCAGGGCGATGAAGGGATTATTCGCCCTGGGGCTATGGCGATGCAGGGCTTTGGCGACCAATTCCTTGCCGGTTCCTGATTCGCCATTGATAAGCACGGTGATGTGCGAGCGGGCGAGCCGTCCTATGGCGCGAAAAACCTCCTGCATCGCCGGCGCTTCGCCAATGATTTCCGGTGTGGGTTCTTCCTTTCTCTGCGCCGCCTGGGAATGCTCTTGCTGTTGCCGGCCATGAATGCAGGCGCGACGGGCAAGATCAACGACTTCTTTGATATCGAAGGGTTTGGGCAGGTATTCAAACGCGCCGCCGTGGAATGCCGAGACGGCGCTTTCCAGGTCGGAGTGGGCGGTCATCACGATAACCGGCAGGTCAGGGTGGCTGAGCTGAATCTTGTCCAAAAGCTCCAGCCCATCCATACCCGGCATGCGGATATCGGTCAACAGGGCGTCAGGCAAATCGTCCTGAAATGCAGCCAGCAGCTCTTGAGTGCTGGAAAAACTGCGGGTGTTGATATTTGCTTTTTGCAGGGCTTTTTCAACTACCCAGCGGATGGATTTGTCGTCATCGATGATCCAGACTGTTTCGGGCTTATTCATTGCCGGTCTCCACGGGTAAAAAGATTGAAAACACGGTGTTTCCAGGTTCGCTGTTGCATTCAATCAAACCGTTATGCTGGTTAATCAATGCCTGGGCAATCGATAAACCCAGTCCGGTACCGTCTGCCCGCCCTGTCATCATGGGATAAAATATCTGGTTCATCATGTCGGCATCTATGCCCGGTCCGTTATCAATAATGTCGCACTTTACCGCTAATTTATAACGTTTACGGCCTATGTTCATTTGCCGGTGAATGCGGGTTCTGATGGTGATGTTGCCTTTGCCTTCTGTAGCCTGAACGGCGTTTCTGACGATATTCAGGATGGCCTGGATTAGCTGGTCTTTATCGGCCTGTATATCGGGAATGCTGGGGTCGTAATCACATTTAATGGTGAGGTTGCCGCTGCATTCGGCTTGAACCAGTTGCCTGACCCTCTCTAACACTTCATGAATATTGAGTGCCCTCTTATTGGGCAATTTGTTGGGGCCGAGCATTTTATCCATTAAGCCTTGCAGGCGATCGGATTCGGCAATGATAATCTGGGTATATTCCTTGAGCTCCGGGTCATCTAATTCCAGATCCAGCAGTTGCGCTGCGCCGCGCAAGCCGCCTAACGGATTTTTGATTTCATGAGCCAAGCCCCTGACCAGTAATCTGGCGGTATTTTGCTGGATTAATAGTTGTTCTTCCTTGGATACGCGCAGGTGGTTGTCCACTTGTTGCAGCTCGACCAGGATTTCGTTGACCTGCTCATTTTTTAGCAAAGGCGTTGCGCTAAAGTTGATGGTAACGCTCAGTGTCATGCGATCCAGAATAAGTTCGCGATCGACCAGCGGTTCTTCCATTGTCAAGCATTGCTGTAAATTCATCAGTAGTGCGGGATCGGAGGATTTGAATAACTCATGGGCGCTGAGGCCTACCAAGTGGCGCGAGCTGTCGGCCAGCAGAATTTCACCGGCAGTATTGATATAGGTGAGGGTTAATTCACGATCAAATAGCAGGATTGCTGCGTTAAGGTGGTCAAGTATGCGTTTATACATCGTTTTGTTTGAGTGTTGTTTCTGGGTTAATACCTACATAGTTAAGCAACTTACAGACCAATAAGCTTAAAAAACCATTTAAACGGTCCATTTCTGTTTAGTCTCATCAACTCTGGTGCCGCGCAAGGTCAATACAGGTAAGTATCAACTTTAGTTGCGATATTATTTAGATGTCAGTTTGCACTAGATTAGTTAAGCGCGCACCAATTTAGAGCGCATGCTTCGGTTTTTTTATGTTTTTCTGATTCAGGAGAGTATCAAGACTTCCTCCCGCCGCCTGCATCCCTGTAGGCAAAGTCAGTAGTTCATGGTTTATGGCATACGGTTTGCTGTTAGCTTCAAAACAGCATTAACGTAGTCATTGGGGTTTGGCATGAGCACAAAACAAATATTGGTTGTTATCGGCAATGGCATGGTAGGGCAGAACTTTTTGTCCAGCTTGGTCGCGAGCAGCATTAAAGAGACTTTTGAAGTAGTTACTTTTTGCGAGGAACCGAGAGCGGCTTATGATCGGGTGCATCTGTCGGCATTTTTCTCCGGCCAGACAGCGCAAGACCTGTCACTGGTCGAAGATGGTTTTTTTGAACAAAATGGCATCACGATTCATATAGGGGATAAAGCCGCCAAAATTGATCGCAGCAATAAAACCGTAACCTCCGAAAAAGGCGTGGCTATTCATTATGACAAGCTGGTGCTGGCAACCGGTTCTTATCCTTTTGTGCCGCCTGTACCGGGGCATGACAGGGCGCAGTGTCTGGTTTATCGCACCATAGAAGATCTTGAAGCGATAGCTGCGGCGGCTAAAACCGGTAAGGTGGGCACAGTAGTCGGCGGCGGTTTGTTGGGGCTGGAGGCAGCTAAAGCCTTGAAGGATTTAGGTCTGGAAACGCATGTGGTTGAATTTGCCCCGCGCTTAATGGCGGTGCAACTGGATGAAGCCGGCGGCGCGATGTTGAAATACAAGATCGAAGATCTTGGCGTGGTCGTTCATACCGGAAAGAACACCAGCATCATTACCGACGGCGAGCGGTGCGTGAACAAAATGTGCTTTGCCGATGGCGAGGAGCTGGAAACGGATATTGTGCTGTTTTCGGCAGGGATCCGTCCGCGTGATGATATTGCCCGTGATTGCGGTCTGGACGTCGGTTCGCGCGGCGGCATCGTCATCGATAACCAATGTAAAACCTCGGACCCTGATATTTATGCCATTGGCGAGTGCGCGCTGTGGAACGGCATCATTTATGGGCTGGTAGCTCCAGGATATGCAATGGCGCGCACGGTGGTTGCCGATTTGGCGGGCGAAGCTTCCAGCTTTACCGGCGCGGACATGAGCACCAAGCTGAAACTGATGGGGGTTGACGTTGCCAGTATCGGCGACGCGCACGCCAAAACGCAGGGAGCGATGGTTTACTCTTACCAAAATGGTGCGAGCGAAGTTTATAAACGCCTGGTGGTCAGTCAGGATAAAAAACAGTTGCTGGGCGCGGTGTTGGTCGGTGATGCCTCGGGTTACAGCACTTTATTGCAATATTGTCTGAACGGTATTGAACTGCCGGAAAACCCCGACGCACTGATTTTACCGCATCGCTCCGATGCATCGGTCGGCCTGGGCCCGGATGCCCTGCCGGCTTCCGCACAGATTTGTTCTTGTTACGACGTGACCAAGGGCGCGATTTGTTCGGCGATTGAAGCGGGTTGCACCACGATGGGAGCCCTGAAAGCGGAAACCAAAGCCGCCACCGGCTGCGGTGGCTGTTCTGCCTTGCTGAAGTCAGTCATGGATTCGGAGCTGTCGAAACAGGGTTTTGAAATCAATACCGATATTTGCGAGCATTTTGCCTATACCCGGCAAGACTTATTCAATTTGATTCAGGTTGAGCAAATCAAAACCTTTGCCGAGCTGCTGGAAAAACACGGCAAAGGCAAGGGCTGCGATATTTGCAAACCGACCGTCGGAAATATCCTGGCTTCCTACTGGAATGAGCATGTGTTGGAGAAGCCGCATTTAGGGCTACAGGACACCAACGATACCTTTCTGGCCAATATGCAAAAAGACGGCACTTATTCGGTAGTGCCGCGCATCACCGGCGGTGAAATCAGCCCCGACATGCTGATTGCCTTGGGGCAGGTGGGCAAGAAATACAAGCTCTACACTAAAATTACCGGCGGCCAGCGGGTGGATATGTTCGGTGCGCGGGTCGATCAATTGCCGCATATCTGGAAAGAATTGATCGATGCCGGTTTTGAATCGGGTCACGCCTACG
>JAQTLI010000116.1 GCA_028714995.1 Methylobacter sp.
TTTTTCGCTATCTGCTCCACTCGCTGTTGCCGCTGAATAAAGTGTTGTTGATAACTTAATAACCGCTGCTGATCACTGGTATCAATAACCACATCACGTTCATCATCGGTAAATCGATAGCGGCCTGTAGCCGGCAAGCTGCTTTCCAGAGGATCGTAAACAAAAATCAACACCATCTCACAATGCTGAGACAGTTTTGCCAGGTGCGTTTCAGCTTTATCATTGATGCCGCGAAAATCACTGATGATATAAACCAGACTGCCCGGTCGGGCATGTTGGACCAGTCTAGCCAACACATGCTCCAGGGTAAATTGATTAACTCCGGATTCTTCGGGATTGACCAGCGCATTTAAAAACCGCAATACCGCATGCTTGCCATTTTGCGGCTTTAATTCACGGCAAACACTGCCTGTAAATATCTGGCCGCCAATTCTGTCGCCATGATTCTGGGCTGTCCATGCCAGCAAACCGGCAAGCTTGGCTGCCAGTACCGATTTGAAAACACCGCGTGTGGCAAAATGCATGGCAGGGCGGTTATCCACAGAAATAAATACCGGCCTTTCGCGTTCTTCACGAAAAATCTTGGTATGGGTTTTCCCGGTACGCGCAGTAACACGCCAGTCGATACTGCGGATGTCATCGCCAGATTGATAAACCCTGGCTTCCTCAAACTCCATTCCTCGACCTTTAAATCGCGACACATAACCGCCGCTTTGACTGGAACGTATAGCGGAATGTTTCAGATTTAATCCTGCAGCAGGTTTTGCCAGTTCAATCAGTGTTTTTAACGATACTGAAATTAGCTCGTTGCTTACTGGACTGACAACATCTGTTTGTTTACCTAACAACATCAAGGTACAGCAATCCTGGCAATAAGTTCTTTAATAAAATGATCGGTAGTGATGCCTTCTGCCTCCGCTTCGTAAGAGAGAATCAAGCGATGCCGCAATACATCAAAGGCCATATCCTGAATATCTTCAGGACTTACAAAATCCCGTTGCGCTAACCAGGCTTTTGCCCTGGAACAGCGATCCAGGGCTATGCTGGCTCTGGGGCTTGCGCCATATTGCAGCCAGGATGCCAGATCCTGTCCATAGGCCGCAGGGTTACGGGTAGCAAGAATGATTTGCAGCAAGTACTCTTCAAGGCTTTCCGCCATGTGCAGCTCCAGCACTTCATTGCGTGCGGCAAACAAGGTGCTTTGATTAATCGGCTCAAACTGATCACTCATTTTTACCGAATCGGAACGTGCCTCTGCTCTAGCCAGATGCAGAATGCTTTTTTCATGCTCTGCTTTCGGATAATCAATTTTAACATGCAGTAAAAATCGATCCAGTTGCGCTTCCGGTAATGGATACGTGCCTTCCTGCTCTATGGGATTTTGCGTGGCCATTACCATGAATAACTGCGGCAACGGATAGGTAGCCTGACCGACCGTTATTTGCCGTTCGGCCATGGCTTCCAATAACGCCGCCTGCACTTTCGCCGGAGACCGGTTGATCTCGTCAGCCAATATCAGGTTATGGAATAAAGGGCCCTTTTGAAATTCAAAAGTGCCTTGCTGAGGACGGTAAATTTCAGTGCCGGTTAAATCAGCCGGTAACAAATCGGGCGTGAACTGTACCCGATGAAAATCACCCTGGATGCCTTTGCTTAAAACGTTTATCGCTCTGGTCTTGGCAAGACCTGGAGCACCTTCAACCAGAATATGACCATCAGCCAACAGGCCGATCAGCATCCGTTCAATCAGCACGTCCTGGCCGATAATCTCCTGATTAATATAGTTTTTCAAGCGCATTAACGCTGATTGATTGAAGTTTTTATGGCTGTTTTGTTCTGACATGGTGATGTTGTTTAATCTTAAATCCACAGTACGAAAGCCCTACACATTATGCAATAGGCGGTTTTTTTATCTGATAAATGTATTACCTGCAAATCATCTTTTCAACGAAAGGTTAGCTATTTTATACAGTAATGACCCGGGGTAACATAGAGCAAACCTGTTAAGTTATTCTTAATAAGCTGTGGATAATTATGTGGATATCATTCAGCTTTTATTTATCCACAATTCACGCACAAGATGTAGATAACCTTAGCTGCACCTTATTGTACGTATCAAGCTGTTGATTTTATTTATGAAAAATGACTTATCACCAGATTTAGAGTTAGCTAATAACAGTAGTTGATTTTAAATTCTTTTAATTTATTACTATTAATTCAACCAATAAATCTGCTTAATAGCCCTTTCCACCTATAATTTTTCGAACTAATTTTTATTTACGATTGAGCAATCTAGCGAAAAACAGACTGTTCGACCAAGCAGTAATTAACCAAGTAAGTGCTTAAATGAATTCATCAAAAACCATATTAATTACCGGTTGTTCTACCGGCATTGGTTACGCCACAGCCGTTGAACTAAAAAAACGCGGTCATAATGTTATTGCTACGGCAAGAAAGCCGGAAGATGTGTCCCGGTTAACACAGGAAGGATTCACAGCACTGCAACTGGATTTAGCTGATAGCGGAAGTATTCAGCAAGCTATTAAACATGCGATTCAATTAACCGACGGAAAAATTGATGCGCTATTTAACAATGGCGCTTTTGGTCAGCCTGGTGCTGTTGAGGATTTAACCCGTGATGTATTGCGCTATCAATTTGAAACTAATCTGTTTGGCACACATGAACTCACCAATTTAATTATTCCCTTGATGCGCAAACAAGGTCATGGCCGGATTATCTATAACAGTTCGGTATTAGGTCTGGTCGCCATGTCTTATCGCGGTGCTTATAACGCCAGCAAGTTCGCGCTGGAGGGTTTGGCCGATACGTTACGTTTAGAACTGTATGGCACTAATATCCATATTTCGCTGATAGAGCCTGGGCCAATTTTAAGCAACTTCAGACAAAATGCTTTTGAACTGTACAAAAAAAATATAAATTCCACACATAGTTTTCATAAGGCCACCTATAAAGCCATGGAAGTCCGCTTGCAAAAAGAAGGCGCCGCCGTAGCCTTTACATTACCTGCGACAGCAGTAGTCGAAAAAGTCATCCATGCGCTGGAAGCCAAGCAGCCCAAATTACGTTATTACGTAACTTTGCCAACTTATTTGTTTGCTTTTATCAAACGTATCCTACCCATGTCCTGGCTGGACGCTCTACTCAGAAAGGTTCAATAATGCACGATCCAGAAGAAATTATTATCTATTGCCCCTATTGCGGTGAAGCGCTCGATGTTCTGGTTGATACATCGGCTGGTGAGCAAAAATATTATGAAGATTGTGCAGTTTGTTGTTCACCAATTTTATTTGTATTGTCCGAAGATGATGCGGGGGAAATGGTTATTGATGTAAAAAGAGATGATGAATAATTTTTATTCTCATTAAATTTTAATTAATTTTTTCTGTGCTAGAATGCCACGCGGTATTAGCCATTCATTATGTTGAATTCTTGCATTTTTGCATAAAATCTCATTCTAATAGTTATGCCTAAATACATAAAAATCAACAACGAAGGTTTAATAATCAATGAAAGTATTTAAAAAAATCGCAGTTTCACTTGTTATGGCTTTGTCTATGGCAGCAATTTCATCAACAGCTTTTGCTGCTGAAGAAAAAAATAAGAATGCTGTAGTTAGAGAAGCTGCAGAAGGCACAATTACTAAAATAGAAGAAGCAATTAGCTTAATCGATAAAAATGGCGATAAAGCGGAAATTATTAAAGTTATTGGTGATGCACGCCAACTACAAAAAGAGTTTCGCTATGAACTGACTGAACGTCTACGTCAAAAAGCAAATGATAAATTGAAAGTGGCTCGTGAATCTGTTGAAAGTGGTGATAATCAATCAGCAGAAGAAACCTTAAAAGCTACTTTAGTTACATTTAAAGAAATGAAAACAATCTACGACGCAGCACATAAGTCATAGGCTGTTAATTCAGATTCAATTATTTTTATCAATGATTGAATCTGATTTTAAATTCAAAAATAAAAATCACTCTTTTCACTTTCCCACAGTTGATTGAAAAGTTTAAAAATGTGTTAAAATTGTTTTCGTATACGATTATTTTTAATAGTTGTAATGCTTGAACACTAAAATAACCACACTTGAGGACTGGGTAAAATGAAAACCTTGAAAAAAATCTTACTATCTTTATCATTTGTAGCTTCTATGGCTGCTATTTCAACTTCAGCATTAGCTGAATCTGATCCAGGTAGAATCACCTACAAACCTGTTGAAGCAATTGATTTATCTATTGAAAAATCAAAAGCTGCACTTGAGGCTATTACCAAAGGTTCAAGCGGTGAAGAAGTTGCTGATCTTATTAAAGATGCAGCTGATATGAGCAAAGAAATCAACGCTAATGATAAGGTTGATGTAGCTCGCTCAAAAGTTACCAGCAAACTGAAATCAGCACGCGCGCACGCAAAAGCTTCATCTTTACAAGAAGCTGAACAAGAATTAAGAGATGCGATTAAAGGCTTTAATGATCTGAAAGGATTAATCTAAGCGCTATTACATCCATATCAGGATATCTTCAGGTTTCCTGATATGGAACTTTAGTTGAATCCAACACTTCTAAGGTGCTATTCCCCATCTAACTTGTTTGATCAATATTCAAACATCTTTTCGTAAGTCCTTTCTGGACGTAAGCATAAAACAATCACTTCCCGATACAAAAACTGGAAAATATTTTCCCCAGCAAATCATCCGAGGTGAATTTTCCGGTAATTTCTGCAAGGCTGTTTTGAGCCTGTCTTATATCTTCGGCAACCAGTTCTCCAGCCTGACTTCCCTGTAGTTGATTTAATGCACTCTCGACAAACTCATGACCTTTTCTTAAGGCTTCTATGTGTCTTCTTCGGGCAATGAAAACATTGTCTGTAGCCTCATTAAAACCGACACTTTGTTTGAGGTGTTGTTTTAATAATTCCATACCGTTGCCGGTTTTAATGGACAGGTAGATTTGCGTGCCGAGTTCTGTTTGTTTGATTTCCGGCTCTATACCCAACAAATCTATTTTATTGTAGATTTTGGTGACATTGATGCCTGGTGGAAGCGTTTGTAATATCGACTCAATTTCCGGTTCTCTTGCATCAATCAGCAGCAGAATTTTATCGGCTTTTTGAATTTCTTCGTGAGCCCTGCGGATGCCTTCTTGTTCTATCGCATTGTCACTTTCCCGCAAGCCTGCCGTATCAATGATATGCAAGGGCATACCATCCAGCTGTATACGCTCTTTTAAGACGTCTCGTGTGGTTCCGGCTATGTCTGTGACTATAGCGGCTTCATGTCCGGCCAGCGCATTTAGCAGGCTGGATTTTCCGGCATTAGGTTTGCCGGCTAAAACAACCGTCATGCCATCGCGTAGCAAGCGTCCTTGTTGTGCCGTTTTTTGGATTTCTTCAATTCTGCTTAATAACCTGACTATCCGATTTTCGACCACACCATCGGTCAAGAAATCGATTTCTTCATCTACAAAATCGATGGCGGCTTCTACATAAATTCTGAGTTCAGTGAGTTCTTCTACCAGTTCATTGATCTGTACTGAAAAAACGCCCTGCATTGATTTTTGTGCCGACCGGACCGATTGTTCTGTGCTGCTTTCAATTAAATCGGCGACAGCTTCAGCCTGGGCTAAATCAAGTTTGTTATTGAGAAACGCACGTTCGGTAAACTCACCGGGATTGGCTAATCGGATACCCAGCGATAAAACCCGCCGCAACAGCATGTCTAATACGACTGAGCCGCCGTGTCCCTGAAGTTCAAGGACATCTTCACCGGTATAGGAAGCGGGGGCAGGAAAATAGAGCGTGATGCCGGAATCAATCACTGAACCATCGTCATCAATAAATGATGAGTACAGCGCTTGTCTGGGTAACAGGGGTTTATTAATAAGTTGTTTGGCGATTTCAGGAATTAATGTGCCTGAAATGCGAATAATACCAACACCGCCATTCCCTGGCGGTGTTGCAATAGCTGCAATGGTATCTAAGTTTTCAATGTCCACTCTTGTACCTAGTGGATTTGAGCGCTATGCCGCTTCTGTTATTTTTTTGGTGATATACCACTGTTGAATAATAGACAAGGTATTGTTAACGACCCAGTACAAAACCAGACCTGCCGGAAAAAACAGAAAGAAAATAGTAAAGACGATAGGGAACATCTTCATTACCTTAGCCTGTATCGGATCAATCGGCGCAGGATTCAGGCTTTGCTGAATTTTCATGGTGATGCCCATGATGATCGGCAATACATAAAAGGGGTCTTGTATCGATAAGTCCTGTATCCATAACATAAAAGGCGCCTGACGAAACTCAACTGTTTCGCTCAATACCCAGTACAAACACATAAATACCGGGATCTGCACCAAAATGGGCAAACAGCCGCCCAATGGATTGACCTTTTCTTTTTTATACAGCGCCATCATTTCGGTATTGAAACGCGGTCTATCATCGGCAAAGCGTTCTTGCAGTTCTTTAAGGCGCGGCTGAATTTTGCGCATCTTAGCCATTGATTTGTAACTGGATTGCGACAATGGGAAAAACAGCAACTTAATACACAGCGTTACGCCAATAATGGCTACGCCCCAGTTACCAACAGCATCGTGTATCTGATTTAGTACCCAGTAAATTGGTTTACCGATAAAAGTTAAAAAACTGTAATCAACGGTAAGCTCCAAGCCTGGAGCTGTTTGTTCCATCATAGGCTGAATTTTAGGTCCAGCAAATAATTGGGCAACAAATTGGGCTCCTGAATTTGGTTCAACTGTTACCAATGGAGAATAAGTACCGATGACATAATGTCCCTCATTCAGTGTTTT
Organism: Methylobacter sp.; assembly: GCA_028714995.1. Lineage (GTDB taxonomy): Bacteria > Pseudomonadota > Gammaproteobacteria > Methylococcales > Methylomonadaceae > Methylobacter_A. The sequence continues at coordinate 6,824 of JAQTLI010000116.1, forward strand.
GGTATAAAAATGGTTTTCCTGTTCAGCAGGTGGAATCCATGCAGAAGCAAAATAATGTTGAATCATTGCTGTCCAGCCACCCTTGGTGGAGACATCAAGATTCTCATCAGCCATATCATCAAAACTGATTTTTTGGTATTTTTCTTTTTCTGTATAAATAACGCCACCAGCATAAGCTCTCATGCCACCGGTCAACATACCACCTTTACTTTCTGTATCTGGGACTCTTAATAACTGACTGTATTGTCTGCCGGACCATGCTTTTCCTGTATTATTTTTAACTTGTTGTTCCAGCGTTATCTGGTAACTTCCGCGCTTAAAAGTAAATAATTTGGTGATGATAAGACCATTATTATCCGTCCATTTTAATGGAACTGTCAGACTGTCTTGTCCTGGCTGCAATGTATAACTGTCTTTTTCGTTGGAAAAAATCGTGTGGTGATTCGGCGCAGTCGCAAAACCGCTGTCGGCAATCAAGCCGCTCTGCGCGACAAATAATTTTTCCTGGCTGCTGTCGAATAAGCGTACCGGAGCGGTGTTTTTTTCCGCAACGGACAAACCAATCATCTCACGTAATTTATCTACGAAAGTGTTGGATTTTTCTATCGGATAGTTCAGTAAATCCAGATTCTGGATTGTGCCGCCTTGCAGATCAATTTGAAGGGCAAGTACATCGGTTTTAACGGTGATAAGGTTGGCGGATGAGACTGTTGCCAATGGAACAGCTGCGGTATTTTGCTCTGCAGGTTCTGATTGAGCCGATGCGACAGTGGCAGAAGGTAAATCTGCTTTGGTGTTGGTAGCTAGGGGGCCTGCAATTGCAGCAACTTCAGGTTTCGGGCCATAGTCCAGTTGCCAGGCTTGTTGCAGCATAAAAACAAGCATTGCAAAAGTAACGATCAGTACAAATCTTATGTTATCCATTCTTATTACCAAATTTTTCTGGAACGGGATCAATGCCACCATCATGAAAAGGATGGCATC
>JAQTLI010000117.1 GCA_028714995.1 Methylobacter sp.
GCGGAAGGTATCAACCTTGAGGTCTGCCGGATTAATATCGATGGCATCGACTTCCTCGACTTCCGGCATGATGGCGACAGTGCAGGCCGAGGTGTGGATGCGGCCTTGCGATTCGGTTTCAGGTACGCGTTGCACACGGTGCGCACCGGACTCGAATTTTAACTGGGAATAAACATCCTTGCCCAAAACGCGCAGGATGACTTCCTTGTATCCGCCATGATCGCCATGACTTTCGTTGATGATTTCTGTTTGCCAACCCTTGCGTTCGGCATAGCGCTGATACATGCGGGCAAGATCGCCGGAGAAAATCGCCGCTTCATCGCCGCCTGTTCCTGCACGTATTTCTATGAAAATATTGCGGTTATCATTGGGGTCTTTAGGTAGTAATAACAACTGTAATTCATGGTCGAGGGCTTCTATTTTATCTTCCGCCTCGCCCACTTCCTCTTTGGCCAATTCCCTTAATTCCGGGTCGCTGTCATTCGCCATTTCTTTGGCTGAGGCCAACATTGCAAAGGCTTGCTCATAGCGTTTGTAGCAATCAACCAGAGGGTTGATTTGGGCGTATTCCTGGCTTAAGGAGCGGAATTTGTTTTGATTGCCTTGTACTTCAGGCTCTGAAAGTAATGCTGCGATTTCGTCATAGCGTTCACACAGGTTTTCTAGTTTATGTTGTATGGATAATTTCATTGAGGTTTTGATAATTTAAAAATTTCGCGGGCAGCAGCAATCAGGTCATGCCTTTCGTTTTCGGCAGCTTCTCTGATTTGCGTGCTGGGCGTATGAATCAGTTTGTTGGTCAGGCTGTAAGCCAGACGGTTAAGGGCTTCTTCAGGAGAAATGCCGCTTTTCAGTAAAGCTAAGGCTTTTTGTAAGGCTTCATCCCGTGATTGTTCAGCCTGAGAGCGATAATCCCGAATGGTTGATTGTGCGCCCTGGGCGCGCAACCAGGCCAAAAAATAATCTACCTGTGTGTCGATTATTTCTTCAGCCTGTTCTGCGGCCTGGCGGCGTGAGTCCATGTTCTGGTTAATCGTATTTTGCAGGTCGTCAACTGTGTAAAGATAAACATCTCTAAGTTGTTCAACTTCAGTCTCAATATCCCGGGGTACGGCAAGGTCTACCATGAACATCGGTTTATGTTTACGTTTTTTTAGCGCGCTTTCAACTCGGCCTTTGCCAAGTATGGGCAGTTGACTGGCTGTTGAAGAGATGACGATGTCAGCTTCAGCCAGATGTGTGGGTATTTCGGACAGGGCAATAGCATAGCCGTTGAACTGCGCAGCTAAAGCGTGCGCTTTGGCATAAGTGCGATTGGCAATAATGATGCGTCCTATGCCTTGTTGGGACAGGTGTCTCGCTGTCAGTTCTATGGTTTCGCCTGCGCCTATCAGCAGAGCAGTCTGTTCGCTGAGTTTGTCGAAGATTTGCTGCGCCAGTTGTACCGCAGCAAAGGCAACCGATACGGGGCTGGAGCCAATGGCGGTATCGGTGCGTACTTTTTTTGCGGCGGTAAAGGTGTGCTGAAAAAGTTTACCCAGACGTTTGCCTAAAGTACCTGCATCGTAAGCGGCTTGATAGGCTGTTTTCATTTGACCCAGGATTTGAGGCTCACCAAGAATCATGGAGTCCAGGCCACAAGCCACTCGAAACATGTGGCGGCACACTGACCTGTCTGTGTGACTATACAAATAGGGTGCGAAGTCCGTAGTATTAATATTCCTGCTTTGCGCTACCCAGTCAATCAGGATTTGTTTGTTCGCAGTTGTTGATGTGCAGTAAAACTCAGTACGGTTACAGGTTGAAAGAATGGCGGCTTCACTTATTTCTTTCAGGCGCCATAGATCCTGCAGGGATGATTCCAGGATTTCGGCAGAGAATGACAGGCGTTCACGGATCGAAACCGGCGCGGTATTGTAATTGATCCCTAGTGCAAGAAGTGTCATGGTGTCGAAGGCTCGGTGTTTAAATTATTGACGATAATGTCTTTGCAATCGAATTTCTTGTATATCAACAGTTTTAATCAAGTGTTCAGCGTCACATAGTTGATTAAAGTTTTATAATAGATCAAACTTTTAACAAGTATTACGTCTGTGTATTCTAAAGAAATATAACGGCTTTATCCAAATGGAATAAATCAGCTGTCTGAATCAACTGATTTTTCTGATAATCTATAATGATTGTGTATTGGGAAATAAATAGGATGTCTGTGTGTTAATTTTAAGATTGTTTTCAATAATAGTCCTTGTTTTTCTTAATGGTTGCGCCGATTTTCTGGTGAAGCCTAGTGCGCCAGTTGAAGCCGTTAAAATAGCTGAACCTAAGGCTAAAAGCCAACAAAATGAAGTAAAAACAGCTATAGATCCTGATGTGCTGTATATGCTGTTGGCGGCAGAGCTTGCGGGGCAAAGAGGGCAATATGAGATTGCGCTGGAAGGATACATGGAAGTGGCTAAGCGTGTTAACGATCCAAGATTTGCAGAAAGAGCCGCAAAAATTGCCATGTACATGAAGGATGGTAAGAAAACAGATGAGGCCGTTTCTTTATGGCTGACCCAAGATCCTAAAAATCTGACAGCAAGAAAAATCGCAGCGCTATCTGCATTGAGGTCTGGAAATAAGCAGGCAGCTGTTGATCATTTGGATTTATTGCTGAAAGCTGATCCGGCGGGATTCGAAAAATCGGTACTTGAATTGGTAAATATTCTGCAAAAAGATGGGAAGACAGATTTTATTTACGAAGTGCTAGATGCTGTATCGCTAAAAAATCCTGACCAGGCAGCAGTGTATTTTGTACAGTCATTGTTGGCTATGCAAATGAAAGACAGCGTATTGGCTGAAAAGAAAGTACAGCAGGCATTGGATATTCAGCCAGACTGGGATGATGCGCTTATTTTTCAGGCCCAGATAGCGGGATTTTCGGGGGATATGAATAAGGCAAAAACCTTGTTAAGAAATGCATCTCTCAAATATCCAGCCAACACCAAAATTAAAAAGTTGTTGGCGCAGGTGTTAATAAAGACAGCTGAATATGAAGAGGCAGGTGAGGTTTATAAGGGAATTATTTCAGCCAATCCTAAGGATATAGAAAGTCAGATTGCTCAGGCATTAGTGTATTTGCAATTAGATCGGGACGGGAAGGCCGAGGATATTTTCAAAGCATTGCTCGACCAGCCTGAGTGGCGAAGTCAGGCAAGTTTTTATTTGGGTAAAATTGAAGAAAAACGTGAGCATACGAAAAAGGCGCTGGTCTGGTTTGATAAGGTGACTGATGGGCCTTTTGTTTTTGAGTCGGCGATTTCGGCGATTTCACTGCTTATAAAAGACAAGGAGTTTGATGAAGCTGGTTTGCGGTTGAATCTGATGTCGGATCGATTTCCAAAACAAAAGCTGCGCATTATTTTGATGCAGGCTGGATTGTTCAGTCAGCAAGAACAATATGAAAAAGCTTTTAATCTGTTGACCAAGGCATTGGCTGAGTATCCGGATCAAAAAGACTTGCTATATACCCGTGCATTGATGGCGGAGCGTGTCAATAAGCTGGATGTGCTAGAAGCTGATTTGAAGAAGATATTGGCCAAGTATCCAGATGATGCTGAGGCTTTAAATGCATTGGGATATACCTTGTTGGGCAATGCTAATCGTTATGCTGAAGCAGAAAAATATCTGCAACATGCGCTCAATTTACAACCGGATGAGGCTGTAATTATGGATAGCTTTGGATGGCTACAGTTTAAGCTCGGAAGGCTTGAACAAGCTTTGGCATATCTTGAGCGGGCATATGCAAAACAACAGGAGCCCGAAATAGCAGCGCATCTTTCCGAGGTGTTGTGGGTTTTAGGTAGGAAAGAGGAAGCCAGGAAGTTATTTTCTAAGGCAATAAAAAATTCACCAGAGGATGAGTATCTGTTGGATTTTCAACAAAGAATATTGAATAGCGCAGAATAAAATGTTGCGTTTTAAAGAAAAGTTGTTGGTTTGGTGTTGCCTGGTATTTTTGATGTCGGCTTGTTCCGTTGTCCCTGTTGAGCCTGAAGTGCATTATTCAAGGGCGGCAAGGCGTCATCTTTATGGATTAGAGCATTGGTCGTTTGAAGGTCGATTGGCGTTAACCGGGCAAAAAGATTCCTGGTCGGCGAATATAACCTGGGAACATGGTCCTGAAGAGGAGAGAATTAAGTTGTCTGGGCCCTTGGGTCAAGGGACTGTTGTTATTCAATTAACGGGCAATGTTGTTACGATAGATCGGGGGGGTAATGATGTGCAAACATCAGCACAGCCGGAAGAATTTATTAATCAACAATTAGGACTGATTGTCCCCGTGAAGTCTCTGCGTTATTGGGTGGTAGGCTTGCCGGAGCCCGCTCAATCATTTCAAGAAACAGCAGTCGGCTTTAATCAGGCAAGGTGGCTGAATGAATACAAGGAAATGCAGACTGTTGATGGTGAGTCAATGCCGCGAAAAATGGCGGTTATGAATGATCAGGTCAAGTTAAAAGTAATCATAGATCATTGGGTTTTAAATGACGCAAAAACAAAATAATCAGGCTGCATGGATGAAAAGGTGGCCAGCTCCGGCAAAATTGAATTTAATGTTACGTATTACCGGTCAAAGAAGTGATGGGTATCATTTGTTGCAGACGGTTTTTCAATTTATAGATTTGTGTGACTGGATAACATTTCATCCTGTATCTGATGGGCGCGTTAGTTTGCAAAAACCTATACCCGGAGTTCCCGAGTCGGATGATTTGACAGTTAGAGCGGCAAATCTGTTAAAAGCAGAAACGGGTTGTGAGCAGGGTGTGTGCATCGAGGTGGAAAAAAACCTGCCCATGGGCGGAGGGCTTGGCGGTGGCAGCTCTGATGCGGCAACGACTTTGGTGGTATTGAATGAGTTATGGAGCCTGCAATTATCGAGGGAAAAATTGATGGAGTTGGGGTTAACCTTGGGCGCAGATGTTCCTGTGTTTGTGTATGGGTATTCTGCATGGGCTGAAGGAGTTGGTGAAAAGCTTGAGAAAATTAAGCTCCCAGAACAGTGGACTGTGGTTATAAAACCAGATTGCCATGTGGACACAAAAGAAATATTTTTAGCTAAAGATTTGACACGCAACAGCAAATCAATCAGAATAGCCGACTTTATAGCGGGTCAGCACCAAAACGATTGTCTTGGGGTGGTTCGTGAGCGATACCAAGCTGTTAAGGATGCTTTGATTGATTTGTCTCGATTTTCAGAGGCGAGGTTGACGGGTACGGGAGCTTGTGTCTTTGCTCAGTTTGATTCAGAAGAGGCCGCGATCAGTGCAAGTGAGTCACTTAAAAATAAGTGGCAAGTTTATCTGACCAAAGGTGAAAATGAGTCGCCTTTGTTTTCAAAGTTGAAAAGCAGTAAGTATATATCTTGATTATTGGGCCGTCGCCAAGCGGTAAGGCACGGGGTTTTGATCTCCGCATACCAAGGTTCGAATCCTTGCGGCCCAGCCATTTACCTCCACTAAGTTAAATTCAATTGGGAGTGCTTGAATGAGTGACACCTCTGTGATGGTGTTTTCTGGAAATGCTAACCTGGCTTTGTCAGAGGGTATAGTAAAGAAACTCAATATGCGCTTGGGAATGGCGACCGTCGGAAGATTTAGTGACGGAGAGGTTGCGGTAGAAATAGAGGAAAATGTTCGTGGTAAGGATGTTTTTGTAATTCAGCCGACTTGCTCGCCAACAAATGAGAATTTAATGGAATTACTCGTGATGATGGATGCTCTTCACCGAGCCTCAGCTTCGCGAATTACTGCTGTGATGCCATATTATGGCTATGCACGGCAGGATAGAAGATCGCGATCAGCTCGTGTGCCAATTAGTGCAAAGCTGGTTGCAAAAATGATTGAGCAGGCGGGTGCAGATCGAGTTTTAACGGTAGACTTGCATGCTGATCAGATTCAGGGTTTTTTTGATATACCGGTAGACAATGTCTATTCCTCGCCTATCCTTTTGGGCGATGTGTGGCGGCAGAAATACCAGAATCTGATTGTTGTTTCGCCGGATGTCGGTGGTGTTGTCAGGGCTCGTGCGCTCGCTAAACGTTTGGATGATGCTGATCTTGCGATTATAGATAAGCGTAGACCAAAGGCTAATGTTGCAGAGGTTATGCATATAATTGGCGATGTTGAGGGGCGTAGTTGTGTGCTAATTGACGATTTAGTCGATACGGCAGGTACCTTGTGTCACGCCGCAGGAGCGTTAAAGAAACATGGGGCAATCAAAGTGGTTGCTTATTGTACGCATGCGGTATTATCTGGTCCGGCATTAAAGAATTTAAGTGGCTCGGCCCTTGACGAGTTAGTTGTGACAGATACCATACCATTGAGTCAGGAAGCTATCGGATTGGGCAAAATAAGACAGCTAAGTGTCGCGGAGATGCTGGCTGAGACCATAAGGCGGATAGCTGTTGGTGAATCTGTTAGTTCGCTCTACGTAGATTGATAGTTGTAGATTAATATAATTTAATGTGAGTGCTTGAAAGCACGGAGTTGAGGGGAAAATGTCTAACGTATTTGAGTTTGTTGCCGAAAGTCGTGGGAAATCAGGTAAGGGCGCAGCAAGAGGTGCGCGTCGTCAGGGTAATGTGCCTGCGGTAATTTACGGCGGGCATGGTGAGCCTCAAATGCTTTCGTTAAATCATAATGAAGTAATTAAGCATCTTGAGCACGAAGCGGTTTATTCACATGTTTTGGATATCAACGTTGATGGAAAAACAGAGAAGGCAATTTTAAAAAGCGTTCAGCGGCATCCTGCTAAATTCAGAATTTTGCACATGGATTTTCTTCGGGTGAGCATGTCCGATATGGTAAGGGTTCATGTCCCGTTGCATTTTCTTAATGAGCATACATCTATTGGTGGTAAAAAGGGCGCTATTGCTGCTCATGCCATGATCGATGTTGAGATTTCTTGTTTGCCTTCTGCGTTGCCTGATTTCATTGAGGTGGATTTGGCGGGTTTGGATGTCGGTGAATCAATTCATCTTTCTGACATCGTTTTGCCAGCAGGCGTTGAAATCGTAGCATTGGCACAGGGTCCGGAGCATGATCATCCTGTTGCATCAATGATGGCTTCAAAAGCAAGCAAAGATGAAGTTACGGAATAGCCTGAAAAATAAGGCATGATCAAACTTATAGTTGGCTTGGGTAATCCTGGTCGGCAGTACGAAAAAACCCGGCATAATGCCGGGTTTTTGTTTTTAGACGATTTGGCATCTGAGTTAGGTTGTGCTTGGGTTAATGAGCCAAGGTTCGACGGGGTGTTGTCAGAGTTTGGGGTGTCCACTGGCAAGGTGTTGCTGTTAAAGCCGGGTACATTCATGAATCGGAGTGGTCAATCCGTAGGCAAGATTGCTCGATACTATAAATTGTCTCCGGAAGAGATTCTTGTTGTCCATGACGAGCTTGATTTCGACGTCGGCATAGTTAAGTTGAAAAAGGACGGTGGTCACGCGGGTCATAATGGCCTGAGAGATATTATTGCTCATTTGGGTTCAAAAGAGTTTTATCGATTAAGGATTGGTATTGGGCGGCCTTCTGCAGGCATTCGCGTTGCCGACTTTGTGCTTTCAAGTCCTTCAAAAAATGAGCGGGAGTCCATGCAGTCTGCTTTTGATCTGGCTAGCGGTTATATTGTGCAGATGATCTCAGGTGATATATCGGCGGTGATGAATAAACTAAATTCATGATCGCTAAGAATGAATAAAACATATATTGTTAAATAATTGATTGACAGATTGCGCTATACAAAAGATAATAGCTTGCTAATCCGAT